>NZ_BRYH01000010.1:0-599 GCF_054772055.1 Lacrimispora brassicae
ACGTTTTCAGATTATTATAAAATATGCTCGGGTTATGCTTTTAAATATCAAGACTACGTTGATAATGGCGTAGCTATTATTAACGGAGAGTCGATTCAACATGGAAAAATAGACAGCATTAAATTTAACTATCTGCCAGAATCTTTTAGAAATGAATATTCTGATTTCTTACTATATGAAGGCGATATAGTTATTGGATTAAATAGGCCAATAACTGGTGGCAACTTAAAAATATCAAAGATTCCTAGAAATTTGGATAAATCTCTATTGTATCAGCGCGCCGGAAAAATAAAGTTTATTACAAAAATTGATGTCAATTTTTCTTATGTGTTACTGGAAAAAGAGATAGTAAAATATACTTTAAAAGAAGCTGTCGGATCAGACCAACCATTCATTAGCACCTCCAAATTAGATAAGTGGAAGATGATGCTTCCTCAATCAGAAGAGGAAAAATTACAAATTGGTTTACTATTCAATAATCTTGACAACACTATCACCCTACATAAGCGTAAGCTGGAGGGGTTAAAGGAATTAAAGCTCGGCTACTTGCAGCAGATGTTTCCAAAAGTAGGAGAGAGCGTGCCACGAGTTAGATTTTC
>NZ_BRYH01000011.1:0-526 GCF_054772055.1 Lacrimispora brassicae
ACTGCACGAGATAAGTTGGGCAGTCAAAAGGGAAAGAGCCCAGACCACCAGCTAAGGTCCCAAAGTGCGTGTTAAGTGGAAAAGGATGTGAGATTTCAGAGACAACTAGGATGTTGGCTTAGAAGCAGCCACACATTCAAAGAGTGCGTAATAGCTCACTAGTCGAGAGGTCTTGCGCCGAAAATGTCCGGGGCTAAAACACGACACCGAAGCTGTGGAATGTGTATTTATACACATTGGTAGAGGAGCATTCTTAACGCACAGAAGCATTACCGTAAGGAGATGTGGAGTGTTAAGAAGAGAGAATGCCGGAATGAGTAGCGAGATGGAGGTGAGAATCCTCCAGGCCGAATATCTAAGGTTTCCAGAGTAAAGCTGATCTGCTCTGGGTAAGTCGGGGCCTAAGGCGAGGTCGAAAGACGTAGTCGATGGACAACAGGTTGAAATTCCTGTACCGCATATCATCAGAACTGTGGGGACACAGAACCGAGGAAGAACCCGGGAATGAAAAGACCGGGGCAAGCAT
>NZ_BRYH01000012.1:0-74553 GCF_054772055.1 Lacrimispora brassicae
AGAAAAAACGCCGGAATCGGATTCCGGCGTCTTTTCTATTTGGATTTTATTTTAGGATTCTGTTAAACAGTCAGTACACCAAGTAAAAGGCCAGCCACCAGACAAACAAAGCTCACTCCCCATATCCACAGGAAGCAGGTCTTAATATGGTCTTTGATCTCCACACCCGCTAAGCCGATTCCAAGGAAGGTGGCCGGTACAACAGGGCTGATAAAGGTGGCACAGTTTCGGCATACCACCATGGAAATTGCAATATGCACAGGATCTACGCCAAAACTGTTTCCTACACTGATCAGGACCGGAAGAAGTCCATAGAAATAGGAATCTGTACAGAACATCAAGGTCAGGGGCACAGACAGCACTCCGATGATCAGCGGCAAGAAACGGCCCATGGACTGGGGTATGAATGCAGCCAGTATACTGGCCATATGGTTCATGATCTCACTGTCTTCCAGCACTCCCAGAAATACACCGGCAGCAAGAATGGTAGAAGCCATCATAAGTGCAGGGCCTGCATGGGACTTAATGATCTTATTCTGCATTTTTGCACCCGGATAGTTAACCAGAAGCGCAATGACACAGCCGATCATAAACGTATAATAAGACGGCACCGGCAGGAAAACAAGACAAACAATGATAAATAATGTGAGGATTACGTTAAAGGCAAACAGCTTTGGTCTTGCCAGTTCTCCGATTTCAGCGGCAGAAGCGCTTTCTTCCAGCCCCTCAGTATCTTCCATTATCAGGGTGCTGTTGATTCCAGCCCCTCTTTTCTTTTCAATAATTCCCCAGAAAAATGCGGTAAACAGAGCCACTCCGATGCCCACGATCTGCATGGGCAAAAGCTTCATCCACAGGACATTGGCTTCTATTTCCAATACGGAGGCCGCACGCATGGTTGGGCCGCCCCATGGAAGCAGATTCATGACGCCCATGGAGGTGACGCATATTAAAAGCAGGGTTGTGGGGCGCATTTTTAATTTCTTATAAACCGGCAGCATGGCCGGAATGGTGATCAGGAACGTGGAGGCACCCCCTCCATCCAAATGGCCGATGATGGCAATAATGCAGGTCATAAATGCCACTCCCACCACATTGTTCCCCACTTTTTTCATAAGGGCGTTTATGATGCGGTCAAACATTCCTGCATCGGTCATAATTCCGAAAAACAGAACGGAAAATATAAACAGCGCAGCCGTAGAGTGTACCCCGGACACCCCCTTCTTAATAAAATCCCCAACTTCACTGACTGTAAAAGTTCCGGTCAAAACCAGGATCAGGGCACTTACGGTAGATACTCCGATAAATGCCAGAGCCGGAACAGTAACATTTTTCAGCAGCAAAACAATGATCATGATAATGGTTGCAAATCCCAATAATGCAAGCATTGTCTCATTCATGTTTTCTTCCTCCTCTATTCTTTTTATTTATAGGAGCAGTATAAAAGCCCAACCTTACAACCTCCCTCTTTCTCTCTTTCATTTCTTTAAGAGAAAAATTAAAAGTTATTAAGATTCGGCTTTTCTGTTACATTCTTTCCTTACAGTTCTTTACCGCTTTTAAAATAGAGGAATCGGAAACCGGTTTATCTATGTATTCATCGATTATTTTCCGCCTCTTTGCTTCCAGGATTTCCTTTGTCACCCTGTCTGTCATAATGATCCTGATAATATCCGGATATTGGCCCTGGAGGGACATGCAGAAATCCGTTCCACTTTTTCCTCCAATATAATGCTCCGCCACAATGGCATCCATTTCCTGATCTCTTAAAATCCTCCTGGCCTCTTCAAAGTCCATACATGAAACCAAAGGCACATGAAGCCTGCTGAAATTCTTTTCCAGAAGCCTTAATACCTTTGGATTGTCATCGATGACCAGAAGCCTTAAAATATCTCCGCTTTCCTCCTCTGTTTCCTGCTGCCCTTCCTGCTCTTTCTGTTCATTTACAGGAAAGTAAATATGAAAGACGCTGCCCTCTCTCAGCCTGCTTTCCGCGAAAACATATCCTTTGTGGGAATGAACGATCTGTTCCACCAGAGACAGCCCCAGTCCCGTTCCAGTCCCATTTTTCTTTGTGGTGAAAAACGGATCGAAAATCTGCTTTAACACCTCTTTGCTCATTCCTTCCCCGTCATCCCCAATATCAATCCGGATATAGTGGTCCCACTCTTCCGGAACGAAAGAAAGCTTGTACTGCTTTAAGTCCTCCTTCCCTATCCTATTCCCCGTAATGGTTATATTTCCTTCCTTGTGGCCGATTGCGTGGATCGCATTCACGCAGATATTTAAAATGACCTGATTCATCTGGGTTTCGTTACCCAGAAAGCATTCCCCGGATAAGGCAATTTCTTTCTTTAAGTGCACATGAGGCGGACATACGGAACTTACCATTTTTATGGCACGGCCCAGTACCTTTGCGGCATTTATGTTTTTAAAGGCGGTTTCCATATTTTTTCTGCTTAAGGATGAGATCTGCTGGATGATCTCTTTTGCCTTTTGGGAAGCCTCATATATCTCCGATGCGCTGTCATAGCCCTCCGAATTCTTTGGAAGGTCAAGCATCAGCAATTCGGCATATCCCATGATCGGTGTCAGCAGGTTGTTAAACTCATGGGCAATGCCTCCGGTCATGGTTCCCATAACCTGCAGTCTCTGCTGGTGGGCAATTGTTTCTTCACTCTGATGCAGTTCTTCTAAAATTTTATTAAGCTCCCACAAATAGGCGATTTCTTCTGTATCCTTCCTCTTCTGGACCCGCAAATCACCAATATAAAATACCATCCCAAGGACCACTGCAACAATTCCGAAAAAGACCAGGCCCAGTTTGAAAAAACCTGCTGCAACCGGGATATAAATATCATTGTAGTCGATCACCGCACTGACTACCAAAAAACCGTCTCCTATAACAGCCGGAGAATAGGCGCTGATTTTTTTCACTTCCGGAACACCAGGGTCCAGCCACCAGTAGGAATAGTACTCGGAGACTCCTGCCTCTCCTCTGTTCTGCTTTTCTATCATCTGCTCCAGGCTGGTTAAATCCTTATCCGGAAACATCTCCTGCCGGCCTGAAATCACATTGATCCCCCACTGGCTTTCCTGAGGGTGAATGAGGATGATACCTTTTGAATCCTTAACTACCACATACCCATTGGTTCCCAGACGAATATTGGATACCAGTGACTTGTAATAATTCTTTTCATTTAAGACAATGGAAATGGAACTGCCGTTGAAAAGCATTTTCTTTAAAATCAGATACAATTCCCCATTTTCCAGCCTGCACTGCCGAAAGCTTACATCCGGGCTGATCTCTGTGACAGAATAGGTCGACTTAACCCCATAACCATTGATGCTTTCTAACAGCTCTCCGTTTTCATCCTCTAAAATGACATCATAAACAAACCGGCTGTGATAAGTCACATAATCCTGAAGCAGGGACCAATCCTTCCTGCCGGCTTTTTTTAAATTTTCATCTTCCATGGAACACAAGGTGTTTAAATCCGCCTGATAGCCTTCGATAAAAACCTTTAAACTTTCTCCAATGGACTGAGTGGTTAAAATCATCTGTTTCTTCTGATTATCTATGATGGCTTCTTTATATTCCTTCCAGATGCTGAATACAAGACAGCAGAAAATAAGCAGTACGGCTGCCATGGCACAAGACATAAATACCGCTCCATATCTCTTATTCCTGTTTGCTTTGTTCATAAATCCATCCCCTGTCTGCCTGTTCCTCATTGACTTGTCTCCCTGTTAATACTATAATAATTTTAGATTTATTTCGATCTGTTTCTACATAAATATTAATTTGGGGGAAGCTATGTCTGATAAAGTGTTAATTGTAGATGACGATCCGTCTGTTTGTAAGTTATTGGAAAAAGTCATGCACAGCAACGATCTGGAACCCACCATTGCGGACAGCGGACTTGCAGCACTGAATTATCTTAAGAACCACACCTACGATATGATCCTCATGGATGTCATGCTGGGTGATATGGAAGGCTTTGAGGTCATCAAACGGCTGCGCAGCCAAGGCGTCCAGACTCCGGTCATGATCATAAGCGGAAGAAACGAGGATTACGATTCTCTCTACGGTCTGTCTCTGGGTGCAGATGATTACATCACCAAGCCATTCCGCCCTCTGGTCCTGGGAGCCAAGGTAAAGGCGCTGATCCGCCGCAACAAAAATCAGGTGCTGGACAGCTCGGAGCTTCTGGAATGCGGACCTTTTACTTACAATACTTCCACTATGCGGTTTTATAAAAACGGAGAAGAAATTGTTCTTTCTTCCAAAGAAAGCAGTCTGATGCTGTTGTTCTTAAAGCATCCGGGCCAGGTATTTACAAAAGACATGATCTACGAACATGTGTGGGGAAACAGCGTAGCAGTGGACGATAATGCCATTATGGTGTACATTAACCGCCTGCGGGGAAAAATCGAAGAGGACCGGCAAAAGCCGGCCCATATCGTAACGGTCAGAGGCCTGGGATATCGGTTTATCCCGTAGGCCTCCGGCCTTTTTTTCTATTCACCAGATATTCCAGTGTCGTATCAGGTACCAGACCTTTTAACCGTTCAAAATCTTCTTTTTCATAACATTCCCGGACTGCGGATGCACTGATGGCCTCTCCCCGGAAATCCTTCCTCTTGATTTCCTTCACTAAGATTCCATACCGGGGCAGAATCTTCTTCATTTCCTCATTGTAATGACCGGTAACAGCACATACCGGTTCTGTTCCCACAAAGCGCTTTGTAATCCCAAGCGCCGGAGCAATGCGCCTGCCGAAAAGCTCTAAATCCAGACTGCAGCCGGCCTTTTCTGCAACACCCTTTTCCTTCATGAAATAGGTTGGAAAGGTAGCTGCAGATATCACAAAATCAGAAGCCTGATGGACGATGGCCCGAGGCAGATCCCTGATCCCTTCCTTGACCATGAAAAAGCGTTCCTCTGCTCCAAAACTGCTCCGGTTATCGGCAAGAACCAGCACATGGACGTAGTCACAGCAGTTAAGGGCCTGTTCAATCAAATACCGGTGGCCATAAGTAAACGGATTGCAGTTGACAACCATGGAGCCGATGACCATACCTTGCTTCAATGCCTTTGCCGGAGACTCTGAGATCAGGCGGTTCACAAATTCTTCAAACCCGTTTTTCCTGTTTTCCATGAAAAGAACATCATCGGTCATGAGAACCGTATAATACCCAAGATCCTCAAACATTTCTCTGTTTTCAGGCTTTGTGTACATAAGAATATGGGACCTGCCGTTTTCAAACTCATACTGGGTAAGGCAGGAAATGATGGCCCCGGATAAGCCAAGCCCTCGTGCGCTTTCATAAACTGCAATGCATTTTAAGACATTCTGCTCCGCCGAGCCGGAGGCCAGAATCTGGTAATCCTCATCAAGCAGGCATACGCTGTATTCAATTCCCTGGTCATAGTCCAGATCATTTTGGTTTAAAAAATCCTTTAACCGTTCCAGATCTTTTCCTTTTAACGGCCTTCCCTCCAGCTTCCTGAATTCCATAAAGTTCTCCCTTTCCCCGGTCCTTTTACCAGTTCAGCTATGAATATGGCCAAAGCCAGAAGATCCGCACACCCTCCGGCGCTTATATTCTTCTTTATAAAATCCTCATCCATTTGTTTCAGCGTCAACATGCTTTTGTTTGTGTAGGCTCCTCCGGCACGCAGGAAATCCCTTGCAATATTCTGGACCTCCATAAGGACGGTTGGATTGTGTCTTGCAAGAATGTTGGAATCCTCCACCCGGCTCATGAGCACAAACAGGGTTTCCAGCTTGATCCGGTTCCAGTCCTGCCCTTCTCTTAAGCCTTTTTCCATTGTCGGAAGGGCAACTCTTCGTACGGAGGCATAGCCGTTTATGGCTTCCCCCCTGGCACCGGCGGTTCCGTATTGATGCAGATTTTTTTCCCCATTGCTGGTAAATTCCTGCATTTCCTCCACTTCCTTTATCAAGGTCTCTCTTACCATGGCCTGCTCCATTTCCATCAGCCACCTTGGGGTCACGGCCCCATAGGCTTTCATACATGCCCCTGCTGCCGCGCTTAAGATCCCCATGTGAAAGATCAGCCCCTTGTGGGTATTTACCCCGGCCGTGGCCCTGTACATGGCCTGTTCCGCAGACAGGCCGATCCTGCGTATGCGGTCAAACAACAGCTTGGGAGCGTCCGAAAACCTCAGGCCTTCCAGGGCCATGGCGGCAAAATATGGCTCCAGAGCCGCAGCGCTCCGCTCAAAGGAAGCAACATTCATATCCTTATGGGCACCTGCAGAATACAAGTCCACCAGTCCGGGCTTAGGGGAGGTATAAACCTCCTCAAGCATTGCCCGGCAAGCCATGCTGCCGATATGAAAAGCGGTCTTTTCCACTGTCCTTTGGGGATTCATACAAGAAACGGCTGCCATCTTCTATTCTCCTTTAAACTGAAATTCCCTGATCTTACGTACCACATCCATGATGGTTCCATCCCGGCTCTCAATGATTCCCACGATCTTATCATCAAATTGTACCTTTTCCGGCTCTCCTGCGATGGAGTATGCGATATCTCTCAGCTCTTCCATGGTTTTAAACGGCAGGTCCACGTCTTTCATGGATTGGATTAAGTCCTGCCTTCCCGGATTGATGGCAATGCCGTAATCCGTGATCACCGCATCAATGGATTCTCCGGGAGTCGTAACCGTGGTGACTTCCGAGCAGACCACCGGAATCCTTCCCTGCAGCAGCGGAGCGATCACAATGGTGCATTTTGCTCCCGCCGCAGTATCCGGATGCCCTCCCTGGGCACCGGTGATCACGCCGTCAGAACCCACCACCACATTGCAGTTAAAATTCACATCCACTTCCAAAGCTGCAAGGATCACAAAATCCAGTTTGTTCACAACAGCCCCCTTGTTAAAGGGATCGGCATATTCCCCTGCACTGATCCGGAAATGCCTGGGATTGATCACCGATTCCACTGCATCTAAATCAAAATCCTGGGTATCCAAAAGGGCATCAACCTGATCGTTCTCCAATAAGTCGCACAAGGGCTTTGTCAGTCCTCCCACCCCAAAGCGCATTCGCACATTTCTCTCCTTCATGATTTTTGCAAGAGAAATGGTGGAAGCGATGGAAGCTCCGCCTACTCCAGTCTGGTAAGAAAACCCATCCTTAAAATAAGGGGTATTCACAACAAAACGGGTACAATAATCGGCCATCATGAGCTTACGCATGTCCGTGGTCGGCTTTGCGGCACCGGTGGCAATCTTCTCAGGATTTCCGATTTCATCTACAACTACCACATAATCCACCTTTGTCATGGAAATATGGGCGGGGAAGTTGGGGAAGGGAACCAGGCAGTCTGTGACTGCCACCACCTTATCGGCATAGTCTGCATCCACCATGGAATAGGAAAGCACGCCGCAGTCTGATTTTCCGCCGATGCCCCGGCAGTTTCCATAATCATCGCAGGTAGGCGCACCGATAAACGCAATATCGATCCTCACCTCTCCTGTTTCAATGGCGCGGACCCTTCCGCCATGGGAACGCATAACAGCCAGCCCCTTTAATTTACCTTCCGATATGGCCCTGCCGATCTTCCCGCGGACACCGGAGGACTGGATTCCCACAATGGTTCCATCCTCAATGTAATCCACCAGCTTATCATGGGCCTTGCCAAGGGAACTGGCACAGATGGTGATATCCCGGATCCCCATGTTGTGAACCTCCTCCATCACCATATTTACCACATAATCTCCTTCCCGGAAATGATGGTGAAAGCCCAGAGTCATACCATTACGGATCCCACACTTTACCAGGCAATCGTGAATGCTGTCCGCCAGCTTGCTTCCCTGGGAATTGATCACGCACTTGGTGACCGGACCGTCCTTTTTGTACTCATATCCATCAAAATGATGAACTCCCTTAAATGGCTCCTTTCCTGTCAGTTTTAAGATTTCTTCCGGAATCTCTCTCCCTGCTGCATTAATCATCTTACAAATCTCCTTTATACGAACCGGAAGCCTTGGCCAGCTCTATGGTTCTTTTCGCTCCGTCATAGAACGCGATGTCGATCATCTTACCGTCTACGGTAAAAACACCGATTCCCTTTATCCTTTTATCCTCAATTTCCCTAACCACCTTCTCAGCAAAGGTAATGTCCTTTTGCGCAGGTGTAAAAATCTCATGAACAATGGGTATCTGGCGGGGATTGACAATGGATTTCCCGTCAAATCCCATGAAATGAACGGTTTCCACCTCCCGGCGGAAGCCTTCCATATTATCAAGATCGGTATAAACCGTATCAAAGCACTGGACCTTTGCTGCTCTGGCAGCAATGATCATGTTCTGTCTTGCTCCCATCAGTTCGATTCCGGTTCCAGTAATTTGAGTCTGAAGATCCTTTGTGTAATCTCCGCCGGAAAGTGCGATTCCAAATAAACGTTCCGAAGCTTCACAAATATCCAGCGCCTTCATCACCCCTCTTGCGGATTCAATGGCAGCCATAATAAGGGTTCTTCCTTCCGGAATGCCGAAGTCTTCTTCTGCCATCCGGATCTCCTCTTCCACTGCTTTTATATCCTCTGGTCTTTCTGTTTTGGGAATCCGGATGGCATCACAGCCGCCTGCAACCGCACAGCGAATATCCTCCCTCCAATAAGCAGTATCCAGGCCGTTGATCCGGACCACCCGTTCACAGCCTCTGTAATCGATCTCCTGAAGGGCATGATAAAGAGAAAACCGGGCTGCATCCTTCTGATTTTCTGCGACCGCATCCTCTAAATCCAGCAAGAGGGAATCCGGCTTATAAATATACGGATCCTTAATAAGGCCTGGTTTTTGGGCATTTAAAAACATCATGGTTCTTCTGAGCCTTTTCTTATTTAAATTCATGGTTTCCTTTTGTCCCCCCACAGAATATTTTCAAACTGGTCTGTGGAACGTAATACCGCCGCCTCCACACGCGCCTTAATGGTACAGTCCAGCGCGCCCTTATCCACAACCATGATCCTCACATTGTGGATTCCAAGACTCTTAAGGGCCTCCATGACCACCTCCCGGATCCTGTTTCCATATTGGTTTATTACTGCGCTTTCCAGCGTAAAATTAATTTTTCCATCCCCCTGTTCAACGGTTACCTGACAGTCGCTGGATTCCAGTGTACCAGCCATGGCTGGTCTTTTGATCTCCATTTTGCTTAAAGCCTCCCTTTTATGTTTTCATGATTTCATTTTATAGAGAGAACCTTAACCAGGTAAAAAAGGAACCTTAAAATTTATTAAGAAAGCGGCAGAATCTCATCTGCCGCCTTCTTTCAACCAGGAATCTATGATGTTCTCAATACGCCTGCAAAGCTCCTCCACCCCATGGCTGCGGCTGCGGCCGCATAGCTTTGCATCTTTTTCACAAATCAGGCATTTTCGGACAGGAGCCCCCACTTCTTCTCTGCTGATCCCCCTTCCTGCTCCATCGTATACGTCAACGTCCAGCAGCCTCCCCAGGGGATGGGTTTCTTCCATTTGGACCGTTATTTTCTTAACAAATAGATAATCCATGGTTTTCACCGCATACAGCTTTAAATAACCGGCCTTTTCTTTTACTATGGCTTCTTCCATCACAGACAGCCTGTTTTTAAGAAGCAGCCGGCCCAGTTCTTCTCCCCCTGCGGTAAACGCCAAAGAAATACGGGAAGAGGTCTTCCTTGGGCCGGGAACATTCATTCCAAGGGCCACAATCGTGGCTTTTTTATACTTTTTCCCCAGTTCTTCCTGCATGCTTGCCTTTTTTTCACGAAAAAGAAGCATCTCTTCCAATGTTACATTGTCTTCCATTTTGCATCCCTCTCTTCACTCTCTGCAATCATACAGCACTTTTCCTTAAAAAGAAATACGTTAAGGAGACGCTTACTTCTGCTTGTGATCTACTGTAATCCTATTCTCAAATTTGAAAAATCCGGCTGGTTTCAGCCGGATTTTCTTTACATTATTTTGCAATTACTTTTACAAACTTTTTCTTACCCCGTTTTACCACCAGGCCATCTCCGGATAACTGCTCTTTTGTGAAATCAGCCTTTATATCGGTAACGTTTTCACCTTCTACAGTCACTCCTCCCTGCTCCACATTACGCCTTGCTTCGGAACGGGTGGGCGCCAAGCCGGATTTCTGAAGAATGGACAGGATATCAATGGCTCCGTCTGTAAAATCTGCCTCTTCCAGTTCACAGGTGGGCATATCTGCCGCATTGCCGCCGGTAAAAAGTGCTCTGGCGCTCTCTCTGGCTCTTTCTGCTTCCTCTTCCCCGTGTACCAGCTTTGTCAGCTCATAGGCAAGGATCTCCTTTGCCTGGTTCAACTGGCTGCCTTCCCAGCCGTCCATCTCATCGATCTGCTCAATGGGAAGGAATGTGAGCATGCGCAGGCATTTTAACACATCTGCATCAGCAATGTTTCTCCAGTACTGGAAGAAATCAAAGGGAGAAGTCCTTTCCGGGTCAAGCCATACGGCGCCTGACTGGGTTTTTCCCATCTTATTCCCTTCGGAATTTAAAAGCAGGGTGATGGTCATGGCATGGGCGTCCTTTCCCAGCTTCCTGCGGATCAGCTCTGTGCCGCCAAGCATATTGCTCCACTGGTCATCTCCTCCAAACTGCATGTTGCAGCCGTAACGGTTAAACAGCTCATAGAAATCATAGCTCTGCATGATCATGTAGTTGAATTCCAAAAAGCTCAAGCCCTTTTCCATGCGCTGCTTATAGCATTCTGCACTCAGCATGCGGTTGACTGAAAAATGAGGGCCGATTTTCCGGAGAAAATCAATATAATTTAACTCCAGCAGCCAGTCTGCGTTGTTGACCATAAGAGCCTTTCCCTCGGAAAAATCGATGAAACGGCTCATCTGCTTTTTAAAACAGTCACAGTTATGCTGGATCATTTCTACGGTCATCATCTGGCGCATGTCACTTCTTCCGGAAGGATCTCCAACCATACCGGTTCCTCCGCCCAGCAGGGCGATGGGCTTATTGCCTGCCTCCTGAAGGCGTTTCATTAAACACAGGGCCATAAAATGACCTACGTGAAGGCTGTCAGCCGTGGGATCAAATCCAATATAGAATATGGCTTTTCCTTCGTTTACCATTTTACTGATCTCTTCTTCGTTTGTCACCTGGGCGATCAGGCCGCGGGCTCTCAATTCTTCATAGATTGTCATTGCAATTCTCCTTTCGTCTGTTTCGCCCATATTTTTTGGGCATAATGGTATACTTATAAGGTGTTTCGTCTTTCTTGCCTAAAGTTGCAGGGCAGAGCCCACCACGTTTCAGCGCACCCCGCACTATCGGGTGTATCGGGTGTAAGGGCATACCTGATTCATTTCATAAAAATAAGCCCCGTCCTATCAAAAGGACGAGGCTAAAGTCTCGCGTTACCACCTTAAGTTTATAAACAGCTCACGCTGCCTACCTCTTTGAGTACCTGTTCCGATACTCTAGCACAATAACGGGTGCGGGAATCCGTCGCAGCCTACTGGGCTTACAGCCGTTTGGTGCGAAGCTCAAAGATGTATTCACAATCCGTGTTCCACGCGCCTCTCATCTGCCGGCTGCTTTCTGTGTGGTCCATCGCTTTGCTACTTGTTCTTATCAACGCTTTTACTTGTTTTATGAAGTTACTGAATAGTATATGAGGTTTTTCCTTTTTTGTCAAGATCCTTTTTTTATTTCAAAATTAAGGAAATCCTACTTTAATTCCGGCCAGTATTCTTTATTGGCTTCTATGAGATCATCTAAAATCTGCTTTGCAACAGAAGCGCTTGGTACGGTTTTTGATAAGGTCAGGGCCTGCCACAGCTTTAAATAGCTTCCCTCCATCCAGGCTTCCACCACCAGACGTTCCACAGCAAGCTGCTCTTCCATCATTCCCTTTTCAAAGGTGGGAATGTTTCCCTGGCACAAAGGCTCCGGACCTTCATTTCCTACGAGGCAAGGCACTTCCACCATGGCAGTAGGATCAAAATTAGAGATGGCTCCCTTATTTTCCACAATGCAGAGCATCTGCTCACGGGTGTTGAACCCAATGGCACAGGCCAGATCCACTATAAAGGAAGCATGATTGTCTATGGAGAATTCTCCGCCTTTTGCAGTTCCTGCCTGTATGATAGCCCTTGCAGCGCTAAACACCTCTTTTTCTCTTCCTTCCATTACCTCATTGGCCCTGGTATGATCGGGATTGGTGTGCTCCACCACATAATCCGGGTAAAGATAATATTTCAAATAGGTATTTGGAAGAAAATCAGGATCCAGCTTTAATAAATCCGCCGCCTTTTTATGGGTCTGCTGCCAGCTATCATCCATATGCTGAGTCTCCACAGCCTTTTCCGTCAAATATCCGTTTTTAGACACATAATCCAAAAGCTGGGGCATCAGGTCCGTCCCGTCCTTATCCTTTACGCTGGTCCACCAGCCGAAGTGGTTCAGCCCAAAATACTTCACATCCATGTCCTTAGGGTCCCTGCCTACAATGTATCCCATACGCCGCTTGGTACCCACCGGCATGTCGCATATATTTAACACCTTGGAATGAGACCTAAGCACACGGCAGGCCTCTGCCACGATAGAAGCCGGATTGGAGTAATTGAGCATCCAGCAGTCAGGAGAATATCTTTCCATAAAATCAATTAACTCCATCATTCCGCCAATGCTTCTCATCCCGTATGCGATTCCGCCGGGACCACAGGTCTCCTGTCCCACCACATGATATTTCATGGGTATTTTTTCATCCAGCTCCCTCATGGCATATTTGCCCACCCGGATATGAGCCATACAGAAATCCACATCAGTAAAGGCTTCCTCAGGATCTGTTGTATAGGAAAACTCCACCTCCGGCGCAATTTCCTTCATAACGATCCCTATGGCCTTTGCCAGGGTTTCCTGTCGCTCTCCGTCATTGTCGTAAAGCTTTAAAGAACGGATGGGAAACCGGTGCAGATTATCCATCAGCATCATTACAATACCGGGCGTGTAGGTGCTTCCGCCGCCTGCAATTACGATTGAGAATTTTTTCACCTTATTTTACCTCCTTGCTTTGCCTGATTTATCAGTTGCTTTCGCCGTTTCCCAGTTCCTCATCTACTGCTCTTCTTACGGCAGTTACCTTTAAGCCATATATTACCTGAACGTTATTACCCTTTTTCACCACGCCGTTGGCTCCGGTGCCATTTTTCAGCACCTCTTCCTGAACCAGGCCCGGATCTGTGATAATCAGGCGCAGACGGGTGAAACAGTTATCCACTTTTTCAATATTACCGGCACCGCCCAGGGCTTTTATGATCAATGAGGCGTCCACATCATCGCCGTCTTTTCCATCTTTTTCAGAAGCTACCTTTTCCTTGTACTCCGCTTTGGTATGAAGCTTCATTTCCATACCTTCTGTTTCCCGTCCTAAAGTCTTTAAATTCAGTTTTGTAATGAGAAAGCGGAATATGGCGTAATAGACCACAAAAAACATTAGGCCTGTGACAATGTACATGGGCCATCCGGTTTTATGGATTCCCAAAGGCACATTGAAAAGCAGAAAATCCAAAAAGCCGTTGGGACCGATGGCGCGGACGTTTAATACATTGAGAACCACCATGCTCAGTCCGCTTAAGCCTGCGTGAACAGCAAACAGGACCGGAGCCACGAACATAAAGGAAAATTCAATGGGCTCTGTAACCCCTGCAATAAAAGAAGTAAATGCGGCAGGGATCAGGATGGCTTTGATCTTATTGCGGTTTTCCGGTCTGGCCGTATGATACATGGCAAGACAGGCTCCCATAAGACCGAACATCTTGGAAATTCCTCTTGCATCCCAAATAACTGAACGGGACAGGACCTCAATGGAAGGATCTGCGATCTCGGCATAATAAATGTTCCTGGCTCCTTCAAACACCTGCCCTCCTATGGTTTCAATGCCGCCAAGAGAGGTGTATAAAAACGGGGTGTAGACCAGGTGATGAAGACCCGTGGGTATGAGAAGACGTTCCAGCGCACCGTAAATAAAGATTCCAAAGTTACCGGAACGGTTGATGAATCCTCCAAGGCTGGTGATCCCCAACTGGACAAACGGCCAGACATAAGTGAGGAGAACCGCCAGGAAAACGGTCACAGGGATCAATACGATGAATACAAACCTGGAGCCTCCATAAATCTGGAAAGCATTTTGGAATTCTGTTTCACAAAACCGGTTGTGGACCATGGCCGTTACGATTCCAAGAATAATTCCCAGGAATACACCCATGTCCAGGATCTGTACTCCCAGCACCATGGCCTGACCCGTTCCCCTTAAGGACTCCCCTGTAAACAGGATCCCTGTTAAGGTCATAAACTTGTTCATGGCGTTAATGAATACCAGAAACCCTAAAAGAGCAGTAAATCCGGCCTCATATTTTTTCTTATTGGCAAGTCCTGCCGCAAGTCCCACACAAAAGATCAGCCCCAGGTTATTTAAGATAGACACCAGGGAACCTGACAGAATGGTTCCAAAGCCCTTTGTTACCGGATTGTCCAAAAAGGGCAGAAGCTCCAGCAATTTTGCATTGGTAAATAAATTTCCCACAGCGATTAAAATACCTGCAATAGGCAGGATCAAAACCGGGATAAACATTGCTTTTGAAAAGCGCTGCAACTGATCCATCACTTTATCTTTCATTCTCTTTTCCTCCAACTATCAATGATCGGTTTTCTGTTTTTCATTCCACGTGAAATTCATATCCGTATTATAGCCGCCGTCTCGCCCTTTGTATATACTTTGGGAAGGGATAGGAACCTGTTATCCCAAGTAGTAACAGGTTTCAAAAAAAAATCCGGATGCCGCTATTTTTAACGTCATCCGGAACCTTTATTCTTCTTTTTTATCCATATTCTGGAGCACCTTGTGATACTCATAGATCAAAAGCTCCATTAGCATAAACACATTAGGGAAAAATGTGTTTGCCATCATATTTCTGTCATCCAGCTTATTGCTGTCCTCTATGCGAAACTGCATATCCGTTATGGAGCTGACCCGGTTTTCCGCCTCATTGGTAAAGGACACGGTAAAAATGCCGTTCTCCCTGGCAGTTTTCACCCGGTCCGCCACCCAGTCTGTTTCTCCTGACCTGGAAACTACAACGAGCATTTTCATGCTCTCCAGATTGTTTTCAAAAACGCCGATGGAATCCATTCCATTGGAATAAATGCATTTTATCCCAAGGACAAGAAGCTTTTTTGTTAAGTATTCCACAGGTATGGCGGAAAAGCCAGTAGCGTACAAAAATACATAGCCCCCGTCCAGACGGCCCAGCCGTCTGGCAAATTCCCGGATATCTTGGTAGGAATTATACTTTAAAAGAGAGTTGGAGCAAAAGCTGTTAATAAACTGCATTCCGGCATCTTCATTGTCCGTAGCCCGGTTTACAAGGGGCAGCAGCTTGTAATACATATCCACAAACCCGCTGTAGCCCAGCTTTTTTGTCAGGCGCATGATGGTAGAAGTGGAGGTGAAATTTTCCTTTGCAACTCCCCGCACTCCCATTTTAAGCATGGAATCCATGTGTTCAATAATGTAACGGAGAACACTGTCCTCCACCTCTGTCAGGTTTTTTCCCGCTGTCAGCTTGCTTAAATCCACCATTCCCGCCATCCTTCTTCCCTCATTATCATCTCTCATCCATTATTAAAAATCCTCATACCCCTGAATCAGGGGATAAGGAGCGCAGTCCTTGAAAGGTGCCGTTATGGTCCCCTTCACATAAGTGCTGAACCCTGTGCGGCGAAAATCTTCCTTATTCTTATTTTTAATCAGCCGGCTGCCTCTGCCCACTTCTCCGATGTAATTCCCGTTCTGGTCATAGATTTCCTTTCCATAGAATTTCCCAAGAATCCTTCCGTCACAGGCCGCCAAATAATCCCTCTGCCTTACACCGATATAGTTTCCTTGCCAATTCCAGTATCGTTCCATTGAAATCCATCCTCCCTCTTTTCATTCTCTGTAATCATACACCATTTTTCCTTAAAAAGAAACACTTTAGGGAGGCACATTGCTAAATTTTCAATGAATGCTGGATTTTTCACAGGTTCTGTTATATAATCAACAGAAAAAATACAGAATAATCACATACACAGGAGGATGCCATGGGATTTCAATATGTAAACAATCTGCCAAGTCCGGAAGAGATCAAGGAACGCTTTCCGCTTCCGGCAGAATTAAAAGCCCTTAAAATAGAACGAGATCAGGCCATCAGCGATGTACTCACCGGAAAAAGCGATAAATTTCTCGTTATTATCGGTCCCTGCTCCGCTGACAATGAGGAGTCTGTTTCTAATTATGTAAACCGGCTTGTTGCGGTACAGGAAAAAACAAAAGACCGTCTGATCCTCATCCCAAGAATTTATACCAACAAGCCCAGAACCACAGGCGAAGGATACAAGGGAATGTTTCACCAGCCTGACCCGGAAAAAAAGCCGGACATGCACGAAGGCCTCATCGCCATCCGCCGGATGCACATGAATGTGTTCTTAGAAACCGGTTTATCCACAGCCGATGAGATGCTGTATCCGGAAAACCTGGGATATTTAGACGATATTATGTCCTACATTGCCATTGGCGCCCGTTCCGTGGAAAACCAGCAGCACCGGCTGACTTCCAGCGCCTGTGACGTTGCCGTTGGCATGAAAAATCCTACCAGCGGAGACTTGTCTGTTATGCTTAACTCCGTTGTGGCCGCACAGCAGGCCCACGATTTCACCTACAGGGGCTGGGAAGTGAGGAGCAAGGGCAACCCATTGGCCCACACCATCTTAAGGGGCGCGGTCAACAAACACGGCCAGTGCATCCCCAACTACCACTTTGAAGATTTATTCCTTCTTCATGAAATGTACAGCCGCCGCAATCTCCAGAACCCGGCCTGCATCGTGGACGCCAACCACTCCAATTCCAACAAAAAATATAAGGAACAGATCCGTATTTCCAAGGAAGTCCTTCACAGCAGAAAGCATTCCCCTGAGATCCGTTCTCTGATCAAGGGTCTGATGATTGAAAGCTACATTGAACCAGGCTGCCAGAAGGTGGGAGAAGGCTTCTACGGAAAATCCATCACTGATCCCTGTCTGGGCTGGGAAGATTCTGAACGCCTGATTTATGAAATCGCTGAAAATGTATAAATAACCGTTCTTTATTTAAGATCCTGCCGGAGCATTCCAGAATGCATCCGGCAGGTTTTTTGTTTAATATTTCTCTTCTCTTCTGTTTGTTATTGGCATTCTGCCCTCTTTTCAACTATTTTTCAATTTTCTCTTGTTTTTCTAATAAGAGATGGTAAAATATAATTGTAGTCAGCCATATGACTCTTCATCCTGTTGATGCCTCTATAACCCCATATGTAGTTGTTGACACGTTTAAACCGGACTTATTTATCCGGCTATCAGGAAAAGGAGGTATGGGTATGCGGACCATTGAAGTCGATATCCAACTGCGTTACACCCCCATTCCCCTCGCACTTTTAATCAACACCGCTAATGCCTTTGACTGCGACATCTATATTGACTACGGTTTAGTAAAGGTAAATGTCAAGGACTACGACGAGATGAAAAAAGGGCTTAACACGCAGAATCGGAACCTGCAATTTAATTTCGACGGCATTGATGAACAAGCCGCCGAAGGACGGATCGAGATGCTGTTCCAGCCGTGATCTGTCAGAAAGGAACCATTATGAATTATCATCCAAAAGAGAGTTGACATTAGCATAATGCTGATGATCAACTCTCTTTTCTTTTATTCATTCCTTTAGCCAAGGAAGGCCGTAATGATAAAGTATAAAAACACCACTGCTCCCAAAACAATTCTGTAATATCCGAAGAATTTAAAATCATGCTGTCTGATATATCCCATTAAAAACTTAATAGAATAAACGGAAACCACAAATGCCACCACCATGCCTAAAACCAAATAGAATATCTGAGGACCTGTAAAACTCAGTCCATATTTCACGATCTTTAAAAAGCTGGCTCCAAACATAATGGGAATCCCAAGGAAAAAGGAAAACTCAGCAGAAGCTGCCCTGGAACAACCTAAGATCATGGCTCCCAGAATGGTGGAACCGGAACGGGAGGTGCCGGGAATCAGGGACAAAAGCTGGAACAAGCCGATCCAAAGGGCCGTCTGGTAGGAAATATCCCCCACCTTCTGTACATCAAAACTCCGATACTTGTTTCGGTTCTCAATAATGATAAACAACACGCCATAGAGGATCAGGGTCGTTGCCACCACATAACCGTTCATCAGATATTCATCAAGGATGTCATCCACCAGAAACCCGATCACAGCGGCCGGAATACAGGCCAAAATGATCTTGGACCAGAGAACCAGGGTGGCCTGCTTCTGGGCGGTCTTTTTCCTGGCGGAAAAAGGATTGAGCTTATCAAAATACAGAACCAGTACCGCCAGGATGGCCCCAAGCTGGATCACCACCAAAAACATGTTTTTAAAAGCGGTCGGCTGATTCAAGTGTATGATTTCATCCACCAGGATCATGTGCCCCGTACTGCTTATGGGAAGCCACTCCGTAAAGCCCTCCACAATTCCCAGAACAATTACTTTTAAAATCTCAATGATATTCATTCCTTTACCCCTGTCTTTTTATATATTTTCAATCTGCCAGTCAATAGGCTCCAACCCATTGTCCTTTAAATAGGCATTGGTCCTGCTAAAGTGTTTACAGCCAAAAAATCCCCGGTAAGCGGAAAGAGGGCTGGGGTGAGGCGCTTCCAGGATTAAGTGCCTGGGGTTTGTGAGCATGGCCTTCTTATTCTGGGCCGGACGTCCCCATAAAAGGAATACCATGGGCCGATCCTGCTCATTTAAGATCTTAATGGCAGCATCCGTAAAGGTCTCCCAGCCCATCCCCTGATGGGAATTGGCCGCATGGGCGCGCACAGTAAGGACCGTATTAAGCAGCATGATCCCCTGATCCGCCCATTTTTTCAAATACCCGTTATTGGGGATCTCACATCCCAAATCCTCCTTAAGCTCCTGATAAATGTTCACAAGAGAAGGAGGTGTCTCCACATCAGGCTTTACGGAAAAACACAGCCCGTGGGCCTGCCCATTATTATGATAAGGATCCTGCCCCAGAATCACTACCTTCACTTTGGAAAGGGGCGTGAACTGAAACGCATTAAAAATGTCGTTTGGGTCCGGAAAGACCTGAGTTGTTTCATATTCATGCTTCACCTTCTGATAAAGTTCCCTGTAATATGGCTTTTTAAACTCTCCGTTTAAGGGTTCCAGCCAATCATTCTCAATTGCTCCCATTTTTCTCTCTCCTTTATCTTTTTTGGGGAAATCCCCATTTTTGTATACAGATGAATCAAGGGAAAAGATGTTTTTCTTTCAGCCTTAAATTCTCACCGGTACTCCCATTTCGTTCAAATACCGTTTTAATTCCATGATCTCCAGCTCCTTGTAATGGAACAGGGAAGCAGCCAAGGCCGCATCAGCCTTTCCTTTTGTCAGGGCACTGCAAAAGTGCTCCATAGTGCCTGCCCCTCCTGAAGCGATCACCGGAACGGAAACATGCTCCGCGATGATCCGGTTCAGCTCATCATCATATCCGGCCTTTGTTCCGTCGCAGTCCATGCTGGTAAGCAGGATCTCCCCTGCTCCAAGGCTGTCTGCCTTCATGGCCCATTCCACCGCATCAAGTCCTGTATCGATCCGGCCTCCGTTCTTAAATACGTTCCAGCCCTTTCCATCCCCTCTCCTTCTGGCATCAATGGCAACCACCACGCACTGGCGCCCGAATTTGCCGGCAGCATCGGAAATCAACTGGGGGGTATTGATGGCCGAGGAATTAATGGATATCTTATCCGCGCCTTCCCTTAAAAGCATTTTAAAATCCTCTACCGTACGGATCCCGCCGCCAACGGTAAAGGGGATAAACACCTTCTCCGCCACCCGGCGCACCATCTCCACCACTGTATTCCGGTTATCGGAAGATGCGGTGATATCAAGGAACACCACCTCGTCGGCACCTGCCTTATCATAAGCGGCAGCAATCTCCACCGGGTCCCCGGCATCCTTTAAATTCACGAAATTAACGCCCTTTACCACCCTTCCGTCCATTACATCCAGGCATGGAATGATCCTCTTCGTAAGCATCCGGCACCTCCTAAGTAAGTTGAATGAAATTTTTTAAAATCTTTAATCCAGTATCGCTGCTCTTCTCCGGATGGAATTGGCAGGCAAAAAGGTTCCCCTGTTCCACCGATGCCCCGAACCGGACGCCGTACTCCGCAGATGCGGCCACATGGTCTTCCCTGTCTGCTTCTAAATAATATGAATGGA
Organism: Lacrimispora brassicae; assembly: GCF_054772055.1. Taxonomy (NCBI): domain Bacteria; kingdom Bacillati; phylum Bacillota; class Clostridia; order Lachnospirales; family Lachnospiraceae; genus Lacrimispora; species Lacrimispora brassicae. The sequence goes on from NZ_BRYH01000012.1 coordinate 20,351, forward strand.
CAAAATACACATATGCCCCGGAATCAATCCCTTTGAAAAGTCTTGCGTCAGGCTTTATATCCAGACGGTTCCATCCCATGTGCGGGACTTTAAGACCCGGTATATCCGGGAATCTCACAATCCTTCCTGGAAGCAGGGACAGCCCCTTGACCCCCTGGCATTCTTCGCTGCTTTCAAAGAAAAGCTGAAGCCCTAAGCATATCCCAAGAAAGGGCGTTCCCTTTGAAACCACCTGGTGGATCACATCCACCAGCCCATATTGATGGAGCTTTTCCATTGCATCTCCAAAGGAACCTACCCCAGGCAGGATCACCTTGTCTGCAGAAAGCAGAATCTCCTTGTCCCGGCTTACCACCGGCATTTCCCCCAGTGAGGTCAGGGCTTTCTCCACACTCTTCAAGTTTCCAGCATCGTAGTCGATTATTGCAATCATGGCTGTCACCTCTTTACGCCTTTTTTCAACATTTTAACACAGCGGCATACAATGTACAACGCAAAATATGACTATAATTTCCTAAGAAATTCCAAAGAATTTCCCGAAACACCATCAGCCTTCCCCTTCACAGCCTCAGGAATCTGGGAAAAGCTTTCGTGAATCCGGTACATATGGGCCTTTTTGTTTATTGACACAGTCTTCTCAAAAGGCCATCGGATGACTGTTGGAGTCTTAAAGCCAACTCCCAGTTCCAAAACCAGCAGCCTTTTGTTAAGGGTCCCGGCCAGCCATGTTGTATAGGCCTTCCACTGGGGAAGGTAGCCTTCTTCTATGTAGTTCTTTAATTCTATGGTATTGCCCGTAAGGGGAGCATTGCAATGGGGACAGACATCCTCTGGAATCTCATCCGGCTCCCAGATATCCTTTGTACAGGATTTGGAGCACTGCCTCCATGTCACATTCCCGCAGGGCGCTACCAACCGGCTTTTTTCCAGGGGTGACTTAAATATCTCCCCATCGGTGACTGTGGTCACAATAAAATAATCCTTACCCTTAATGAGCCTGTCCAGCTTTTCATACAGACTTCCAATATCCGGTATGTTTTCTGCCTTCCATTCCTCTCCGATTCCGATCAAAAGCTTTTCACAAACTTCTATTTCTCCTAAAATCTGTTCCTTCTCAGCCATATTCATCCACCTTTTTATTCATACAATTCTCTTTAATTATACATCAAAGGGTATTTTATGAAAAGATGGAAATTCTGTCCTTGCGGCCTACTATGGATATATGCTATACTAATTCATGCATTTAGTCAAATACCCCACATCAGGATGTGAGGTATTTGCTCCTTGCAGCATTTGCCAGATACAGGTTTGTGAACCAACTGGATATGCAAGCATATCCTCTTGATTCATTAGGAGACAAATAATGAAAAAGGAAGTCAGCAGATCATGAATAAGTTTAAAAGGCTTTCTCCCTTTTTGGGAGGCTGCGCTGCCATTGCGCTCCTGGCGCTGCTGTTGCTCATATATACCCTGACAAAACCGGTTCCCATGGCGGGAACAAAAAACATTTCCATTGATGTGGTATATGAAAACGGAGTAAAGGACCACTACCAGATCACCACGGAAGCACAGTTTCTGTTAGAAGCACTTAAATCCGTACCGAATCTTCAAATTGAAGGAACCACTACCGAAGAACTGGGCCTCATGGTCAATAAGATTAACGGAAAACGGGCAGACTATCAGAAGGATGGCGCTTACTGGGCTCTTCTGTGCAACGGGGACCCCTGCAGCTATGGAGTGAGCCAGCAGGCCATCAAGGATGGCGAGCACTACACCTTTCAGTATACCCTGTCCTCTGAGGAAAACAAAAAATAATGAAAAACCATTCCCTGCTTACCACCAGGGAGCTGGTATTAGACGCATTGCTTTCAGCCCTTTTATTTGTCAGCCAGGTGAGTTTGTCATGGCTGCCTAATGTAGAATTGGTATCCCTGCTTCTAATTTTATACACCCTGGTATTCCGCAAACACGTATGGCTCATCCTGTACGTGTTTGTTATATTGGAAGGGCTTGTATACGGCTTTGGCCTCTGGTGGTTTTCCTATTTATATGTGTGGCCCATTCTTCCGGCCGCCGTATTTCTCATCTACAAAAACAAAATGCCAACGCCCTTTGGCATATCCCTGCTTTCCGGAATCTTTGGGATGCTGTTCGGATTCTTCTGCGCCGGATTCTACCTCATTGCCGGAGGCCCCGGCGGGGCCCTCACCTGGTGGACGGCTGGAATCCCATACGATATCGTCCACGGAACCGGCAATTTTTTTCTGTCCCTCATTTTGTTTCAGCCGTTATACCGGCTGCTCACCTCATTAAAACGAGGTCTAATTCAGCGATAAAGGAGTGTATGCTTATGGAATCAGCAATCGTAAGATTGAAAAAAGGAGAAGGCCGTTCTTTAAAGGCCGGCGGCCTGTGGATCTATGACAATGAAATTGATACCATCACCGGAGATTATACCAACGGGGACATGATTCTTGTGGAAGACTTTGACGGCTATTTCCTGGGCCATGGCTTCATCAATACCAGTTCCAAGCTCACCGTCCGCATCATGTCCCGAAAAAAAGACACCACAGTAGACGAAAGCTTCCTGGAAATGCGGGTCCGCAATGCATGGGAATACCGGAAAGCCACAGTGGATACCTCCTGCTGCCGCCTGATTTTCGGGGAGGCAGACTTCCTTCCCGGAATCGTGGTTGACAAGTTCGGCCATGTCCTTGTGGTGGAATCCCTGGCCCTTGGCATTGACCGGCTAAAGCCTGTGATCCTGGAAAAGCTCATAAAAGTACTGGAAGAGGATGGCATAAAGATCCGGGGGATTTACGAGCGGAGCGATGCCAAGGTCCGTCTCCAGGAAGGCATGGAACGCTTTAAGGGCTTCATTGGTCCCTCTTTTGACACCAAGGTGGAGATCTTGGAAAATGGAGTCAAATACTTAGTCGATGTTCAGGATGGCCAGAAAACCGGATTTTTCCTTGACCAGAAATACAACCGCCTTGCCATTCAGCGCCTATGCAAAGACAAGAAGGTCTTGGACTGCTTCACCCACACCGGCTCATTTGCCTTAAATGCCGGCATTGCGGGAGCAAGGGAGGTCCTTGGCGTGGATGCCTCTGAGCTTGGCATCGCCCAGGCAAAAGAAAATGCTGAATTAAACGGCTTATCCCACCGGGTAACCTTTCAGTGCGCCGATGTTTTTGAGCTTCTTCCTGAGCTTGAGAAAAACGGGGAAAAATTCGATGTGGTCATCCTGGACCCCCCGGCCTTCACCAAATCCAGAAACTCCGTAAAGAACGCGGTTAAAGGCTACCGGGAGATTAATCTCCGGGGCATGAAACTGATCAGGGATGGCGGCTACTTAGCCACCTGCTCCTGCTCCCATTTCATGACTCCAGAGCTTTTCACCAAAACCATCCGGGAAGCAGCCGCAAACGTCCACAAGCGCCTCCGACAGGTAGAATACAGGACCCAGGCTGCGGACCACCCCATCTTGTGGGCGGGAGAAGAAACCTCCTATTACCTGAAATTTTACATTTTCCAGGTCTGCGACGAGAAATAACCGGAATTCACCAGACGTTCTATCATTCAAAATCCAGCAAGAGAGGGCATCCCAAAAGGAATTTTAAATTCAACTTTTGGGATGCCCTCGTTTAATTTCCTTGATTTGACAGCCAGTTCCTCCAACAACTCCATATAATTGTGGATTCGGTCAGGTTTTATGCCCCGGCTTTGCGCTTTTCATCATCATTCGCTCCTTCTGCCCAGCAGCGAGTCGGCTTCCATCATATTTTTAATGACTGGAACCCCAAATGGACAACGCGCTTCGCAACTGCCACAGGCGATACACTCATCCCCGCCATGAAGAAGGCTTTGATAATGAGAACGTATGGATGGTGGTACAGCGTTCTTATCAAGCCGAGCAATGTCCAAGTATTTGTTGACAGCGGCAATATCTATTTCAGAAGGACATGGCTGGCAATGTCCGCAATACACGCAATTTCCTTCGAAAGCACTATGCACTTCGTTAAAAATCCAAGCGTAATCCTTGTCAGTATCGGCTGCCGAAAGATAACTCATGTTGTCATTGACTTCAGCCCGTGTTTTACAGCCTGTCAGCACACTGGCCACTGCCGGCCTTGAAAGTGCGTAATGGATACACTGCGGCGAAGTCATGGGTTTGCTGTAAGGCGTATGTTCCGGCGAGAGCAGTTTGCCGCCGCCAAAGGTTTTCATCACAGTAATACCAACTTGTTTTTGTGTACACAGCTTGTATAATTCCGCTCGCTTGGGATCAATTCCGTTAAAAACCCCTGCCTGGAAGCCATTATCAAGGCAATCGAAAATGCTCGCTTTAGATGAGAGCATGTCAAATGCAGGATTAATGCTAAACATCATCATCTCTGGCACTCCTGTGTGAATGACCTTCATTGCTGTTTCAGGATTGTGGGAGCTAAAACCAATATGCCGGATGTCGCCTTGTTGTTTCAGCCGCTCCACATATGTGACAAAGTCTGTCTCAAAAACATTTTTATAGTCCTGCTCCGAGTCAATAAAAAACATCATGCCAAAATCTATGTAGCCGAAGATCCGCAGCAGTTCTTCAAAATACTGCTTAACCACAGGCATGTCCCGACTGATATCGTACTGCATGTTTATATTCGTGGAACCGATATGCCCTTGCAGCATCACCTGGTCACGCTTGCTGCCAAGGGCTTTTCCGATGTTTTCACGCACTTCCGTGCCTGGCATAAAAACATCCAAAAGATTAACGCCATGCTCAAGTGCTGCATCAATGGTTTCCTTTACTTGCTCATATGACTTGCCGTCAAGGTGTTCGCAGCCAAGGCCAATAACGCTTGCATGTTTGCCGGTTTTCCCAACCTCTCTGTATTCCATATTATTACCCCCTGAACTTAAATATCTATTAATATTAATTATTCCTCCGCTGAAGTAATTGCATCAAGACTTCTCTTAAATTATATCAGCCTTTTTCAGTCCATCTTTTAACCATTCCATATAATTCTTCGAGTTTCACCCTTGTTGATTCTTCTAAATGCAGGCAGAGTCTTTCATTCTATCGCCCCTTTGTATTATTATAACTGTTATACCAACGCTTGTAAACAAAGAGGTCAAGACATTATTGGGGGATAAGAAACAAAAATGAAAAGGGTATTGCTGAAACGCCTCAGAATGAATAAATTGCTGCAATTCCTGAAGAAAACGTTATAAGTTGAATGAGGCAAATTCATAAAAAATACCTCACAATTAATTAGTTTATAATCAATTGCGAGGCAATATTTTTTGTTTTTTCTCAAGTCTTGTTTGATTTCTTTATAAAGTTTTCAACTTGACAACATTGATTTTTCAGCACTCTCTTTTGTTGCTTTTTTATTTAAATTTGTTTTCTGCTACTCCAGATTAAGGCGCTTTGACAGGATACGTTCCGTACCGAAAAAGAATATGGCAAGCTGAATCCCACTGTAAATAATCGAACCAATAAAGGCCAGGTGCAGGGCATAGGACACCCCCTGTGTGTCAGGCATGGTTTCAATCATGCGGGAAAACGATTTCAGGGATGGTACACTTGCAAGTATGATCATTGCAAATCCGCTGATAAAGCTAATAAGCATAGAGATTGCAATAAAGGCCACAACGGACATCATCACGCGGTGTTTGTTTGACAAATGCCCCAGTGCCATGGAAAAGTACATGTGGTAAAGCTTAACCAGTCCGCTGACAATTGTCAGAATAATCAGCTCAAACACAAGCAGAGGCCAGGACGGAACCTGAGCAATCCCACGGTTGAAGACAGCCCATATCTGAGGATCGGAAATTGCTGTAAAAACTTTGGCAGGACCTACGGTACCCAGCACCAGAATAAAAATGGATACAAAAGCCGTCAGAACGCTTGCCAGGGACATGACAAATGCTACCGTGCCCTTTGCTGCAATCAACTGCCAGGGCTTTACCGGAAGGGTAAACATCAAATAGCCTTCATCGCATAGAAGGCCCTTATAAAACCGCTGAATGACGATGATCAGGGTCAGTACACTCAGCGCAACCAGAACGCCGAAGTAGGCGATCACGGAGATCGTCTGAATCAGGCTTAGAAGGCCGTGGCCAAAGCTGAAGCCAGACATCAGGCCGTCATAATATCCATTGGACAGCGAGCCTACACCCATAAATGCATTAAGAATGGATATGGCGATAACCGCCAGATAAATGGGCGCAAGAGTGCGCACAATGGATTTAAATTCGTATTTGCAAAGTTTGCCAAACATCTTATTTCCTCCTTTTATTAGCTGCTGTAGGCGAAGATTTCGCGGAACAGTTGATCGACTGACTTGCCTTCCTGCTCGCGGATGTTATCCACAGTATCGTGGCGCACAACCTTGCCGTTTTGCAGGAAAATGGCTTCGTCCAACACGCGCTCAATATCGGAAATCAGGTGTGTGGAAAGCATGACAGTACCATTTTCGTTATAGTTGGTCAGAATCGTGTTCAGAATGAAGTCACGTGCTGCCGGGTCAACGCCGCCGATGGGCTCGTCAAGCAGATAAAGCTGTGCTTTACGGCTCATGATGAGCGCAAGCTGTACCTTTTCTTTGGTGCCCTTAGACATGGTCTTCAGCCGGTCATTGGGCTGGATGCCAAGGGCTGCGAACATTTCCATTGCCTTTGGACGGTCAAAATCCCCATAAAAATCAGCAAAAAAATCAGTCAGATCGCAGGTTTTCATCCAGTCGGCAAAGTACATGCGATCTGGCAGATAAGAGATGACTGACTTGGTTTCCACTCCAGGCCCATTGCCGTTTACCTCCAGTGTGCCGGAGGTTGGCTGCAAGAGTCCGCACAGAAGCTTGATAAAGGTGGTCTTGCCAGAGCCGTTTGGACCCAAAAGGCCGATAATACGGCCCCGGCCCACTGCCAGATCAATATGGTCAAGGGCGGGCTTTGTACCGTAGAGCTTAGTCAGGCCGCGCGCTGTGATGAGTTCCTGATTCATATATGTTCCTCCTTTTTATTCCACGCTGCGAGCAGGTCGCGGGTTTGTTCATCGGTATAGCCCAGGGCACGCATGGACGCAAGAAATTCATCCATTCGCGTATAGGCAAACTCCTCCCGCACTCTGTGGATGAGTGACAGATCCTCTGTAACCATCCGTCCTGCTGTGCGGCGCGTTTCTACCAGCCCCCTGCTTTCCAGTTCCGCCAGTGCGCGCTGCATAGTGTTTGGGTTGACACTCGCCTCACTGGCCAGCGCCCGCACCGTTGGCACAGCCGCGCCGGATGCATATATGCCGGACACGATGCGCAAAGTGAGCTGATCCACAAGCTGTATCCAGATGGGCCGGTCATCGGTCAGTTTCCAGGTCATGATACCGCCTCCTTTTTGTATTGTTCTGCTGTTGTATTAATCACATAATACAATAATACAGTCATTTCCCATTTGTGTCAACAGATATTTCAAAAATACAGTTTTCCAAAACGTGCTTATGGCATACTCCATTCATTCATCTGGCCGATAACCGTGCCGTCATCTGGAAGATTAAATTGGTTTTCCCATATACCGGAAGGCTGCCTCATGGCCGTGTATTCCTTATCTATAAACTTATCCGTCTTGTTAATAATGGCATTGGAAATAACGGTCAGCACCTGTATGATAAAAAAGTTTGAGCACCCATGCAGGGGGCTCAAACTTTTTCAGTTCCTTATTAAATCTCTACCATTCCATTCATCCTTTATGGATAAAAGTGAGAATAAACGCCTCCTGGGGCAACTCCTCCCCGCAAGGCGGCCATCTCGCTTACCGTAACCAACTGATACCCTGCCTCCGAAAGCCTTGGAATGATTTCAAGGGCAGCAGCCCCGCTTTGGGAATAAAGCTCATGCATGAGAACGATATCTCCGTCACGGACCTGGCTCATTACCGCATTTACCGTCTTTGCCGCATTTCTCGTCTTCCAGTCCCGGGTATCAATGCTCCACATGATGACAGGCGCCTGGGCATTTGCAAGGACCGCAGCATTTTTTGCCCCTCCCGGAGGCCTTACCAGGGCAGGCCTGACACCGCAGGCAGCCTGTACCGCGTCATTGCATAAGTTGATCTGTCTCTGGATCTGAGCTCCGTTTAATTTGGTCAGGTTTTTATGCTCATAGGTGTGATTGCCGATTTCATGCCCTTCTGCGGCCATGCGCTGCATTTCCGCCCCATAAGAGGGAACCCGGCTGCCCACCACGAAAAACGTGGCCTTTCCTCCATACTGGGCCAGACAATCCATAATCTGATTTCCCACAGGAGCAAAAGGCCCGTCGTCAAATGTCAAAGCCACCATTGGCTTTGAAGGGTCGATCTGGCGTCCTGCAGGAGCCTGCTCCTGACTTTCCTGGGAAGCAGCCTCCTGCTGCCCTTCCGCCTCTGTTCCTGCATTTACATCCTGGGCCTGGGAGTTGTCCTGCCCCTCGTTACCAGTTTCTTCTTCCTCTTGTTTTCCCGGCTGCTCTGAAACATTTCCATTCTCGTCTACCCACCTGGCCACACCTGGCCCCAGGTTTTCATCTATCCAGCCATTTCGTACTTCCGATGCCTCCTGGGCCGATGCCGTTTCATCCGCCATGGAAGGAAACGGTGTAGCCGGTACGAACGCTGTCACAAGTGCCACGGTCATCAGGCCGAAGCCCCATTGTAATAATTTTTTCATGTTACATTTCTCCTTTCCCCATTTTTGCCCATGCTTTCTGGGCATATAGGTATACCCGCAGGGTGTTTCCCTGTTGCTAACCACTACTATACAGGAAACAGGAAGAAATTGGAAGGAAATTTACTAACTTAATAAAAATTCCTATTTATGCAAAAGCGCCCGGACCACTGCTTCCCTGGTCTTTTCCTCAGCCTCTATGGTAAGCCTTGGCTCATGGATGTCTGCCAGATAATGGGCATCGGAATTGCTTATGATCCGGCACTCCTCCAGATATGGGTTCCTTTTCCTAAGCTCGTGAAGCTTTGTAATATCTTTTACCTCAGCCGTGGCAAACTGGCTGTCAGGAGGCACAAATCCCAGGTTGGAGATCAGGCTGTTGGCGGACTTGTCTATATGGGCCGGAAACATGACACCTCCATAGGACCGGACCAGATCCCATAACTCATCAAAGGAGATATCCACGCTGTTAATAAGAAGATTGGGCACTGTTCCCCATACCACATCTTCCTTATTATATAGCTGCTGTTTTCCAAATATTTCCTCCTTATTAGGGAAGGGCATCAGCCGTTCATATACATATTCATCAAACTCCATGGCCTTATGAAGGCTTGGAAACAGGCACACCGCATGTACTTCCTCCGATGTACAGATTTCCATTCCAGGCACTGCAAGTATCCCGTATTCCTCTGCAAAATGAAGCACAGCCGGACAGTTTTTACAGGAGTTGTGATCCGTCACCGCAATCACATCTAGCCCTTTTAAGGCGGCCATCCCTGCAATATTGGCCGGTGTCATATCATCATCCCCGCACGGTGATAGGCAGGAATGAATGTGAAGGTCATAGGTGAGATTCATCATGAGGCAGCTTTTGATAGATCAGCAGGGCGGCTTCAAAGATGGGCAGTTCTGTTTTAAAAACCGTGATCTCCTGATCCACCGCCTTTTTCACGGCCGCTTCGTCAAGAATTGCCCCCTCTGCCATGATCACACAGGCAGCATCGGCAAGAGAGGCAACTGCAAGGGTATTCATGTTTCCCATCACCGTCACCCATGCGCACCCCTCGGTTGCCCTTCCCATTGCTATGCTTAATAAATCGCAGCAAAACGGCTTTTTGATCTCACGGTCAAGCCCTTCTCCTGCATTTACCACTTCAAATAAATTGCTGTCAATCAATTCCCTTATCGTCATTTCGTTTCCTCCCTTCTTTTCTGTCAAGCTGAGTCATTTCATCGGATATTCTTTGGATATACTTTGATATGACCTTGAATTTCTCATAGCTGTCCCTGTCGCCTTCCACAATATCGGCTGCCAGCCTGGAAACCTCCTCCGACAGCTTATGCACATTGTCCCTGAGGAAATACACGCAGTCCGATTCCACCGCTTCTCCCCGGACGATATCCTCTGCCAGAGCCTTGCAGGTAGGTGCGCCGCAGGAGCCGCAGTCTAAGCCGGGAAGCTTCTTTAAAAGCCGTTCCACCTGATTAAGCCTTGCAAAGCTTTCCATCATGGTTTCCCCTAAATTGAACACCGGCTCGTACTGGACCTCCTTGGTCCACTTCACCAGCTCCTCGGCTCCTGCCTGCATATGGCTTCTTGCCACCGGCATGTACTTCCGGAGCCGTTTTAGCTTTACCTCCGCCACGTACGGGTTTTCCACCGTGAGCACGCCGCCCACACAGCCGCCGTTGCAGGCATTAAGCTCCACAAATTTTAAATTGGTAAATTTCTGGTCCTCCATATCCTCAAGAACCCGGATCACATTTTCAATGCCATCCGCCGCCAGGTAATCCTCGGTAAACAGGCCGCTTGCCTCTCCTCCGCTCCGGCCCCAACTGACTCCGATTTTCCCTGAGGTCCCGATCTCCGGCGGATCCTCTCCCACCGCCTTCATACAGGACAAAAGCCGGGGATATAAATCCTTTATGGCAAGCACCTTGTCCACCTCACTGTGCTCCGTTCCAAGGGGAGACTTTACATAGGTGACCTTTGAGGGACAGGGAGAAATAAAAATGATCCCGATCTTTTCCCTTTCAAGTCCGGTCTTTTCCATGGCTTTCTGGGCTGCCAGAATGGCCGCTACCTCCACCGGAGGGTTTAAGGGCAGCAGATTGGGGATCAGGTTGGGGAACTTGACCCGGATGAGCCGCACCACAGAAGGACAGGCAGTGCTGATGGCCGGAAGTTTGTCCGGATTTTCGCTTAAATACTCCCTGGTGGCCTCGCTTACCAGTTCCGCTGCTGCGCTTACCTCAAATACATCATCAAATCCCATCATAAGAAGGGCGTTTAAAACAATATTCACATCATCCAGATTGTTAAACTGGCTGTAAAGGGATGGGGGCGGCAAGGCCACCGTATATTCATACTGTTTTAAAACCTCCAGTTTATCATATGTGGCATGTTTTGCATGATGAGGACATACCCGGATGCACTCCCCGCAGTCAATGCAGAATTTACTGTTGATCTGTGCCTTCCCGTTTCTCACCCTGATGGCCTGGGTAGGGCACCGTTTGATGCAATTGATACATCCCATGCAAAGTTCTTCATCAAGCCTTACCGAATGATAAAATTTATCCACCTTTTCACCTCATTTCCGTGTTATTGCCCACGCTCTTTGGGCAGAGCCCACCCCGCTTTATCGGGTGTAAAGGTATACCCGAAGGGTATTTCCGCTCACCGCACAATTCGGCGCCGCTTCTTTAAGAAAGAAGCCTTTTATATATTCACCACCATACGAATGGTGGTTCCTTTTCCTATCACCGTGTCGATCTCCATATCATCTGAATACTTTTTCATATTGGGAAGCCCCATTCCGGCTCCAAAGCCAAGAGAACGAACCGCGTCCGGCGCAGTGGAGTATCCCGCCTGCATGGCAAGACCGATATCCGGTATTCCCGGGCCTACGTCATCCAGAAGCATCTCGATCTGGTCCGGAGTTATGTTGACGGTTATCTCCCCGCCTTTTGCATGGATCACCATGTTGATCTCTCCCTCATACATGGCAATGGCAACCTTACGCACCGCTTCCGGGGTGACCCCCATCTTTTTCAGCTTGCTTTTCACATCACTGCTGGCTTCTCCCGCCCTTGTAAAATCATCGGGAGAAATGCTGTAATGAAGTGTTATCATATCCGTCATCAGATGGCACCTCCATGAAGCCCTGCCTCGTAAAGCATGCCGCAGGCCGAGAACATCCGGTGCCCTGTGGACAGGAGGATAATGCCTCGCTCCTCTGCCATCTGCAGCATGGACTCATCGGGCTTTTTCCCCCTGACAAACACAATACAGACAATGTCCAGCATCTCTGCCGTACGGATCACCTGAGGGTTACACAGACCCGTAAGAAGGACCGAATGATCCTTGGAAAACGCCAGCACGTCGCTCATCATATCGGAACCGCAGGCGCTCCGGACCTCCTCATCCAGATGGTCCTCACCTGCCAGAACCCGGGCACCCAATATATCTTTCACATCTCTTACTGTCATATTGACGCTCTCCTTTCCTTCATTCACTCTATTCAAACAATTCGCATCATTATTGATGATTATACCACAAATAGGCCTTCAGGTATAGAAATATTACACGGAAGGTTTGTTATTTTTTTGTCGAATGTTGATTAAACTATAGATTTTTTCTCAATAACATGTTAAAATATCAGATACATTGCATAAGCAACATTTAAGGAGGTTATCAAATGGCTTGTAAAACACAAGGCGTCCAGTTTAACGGGACAAAAGAGCAGGAAGCTGCTTTAAAAGAAGCGATTTCCCTGCTAGGAGACACAAAAGGATCTCTAATGCCTATCATGCAAAAGGCGCAGGAGATTTATGGCTATCTTCCAATCGAAGTCCAGACCATGATTTCTGACGAAACGGGCATACCGCTTGAGAAAATTTATGGTGTTGCAACCTTTTATTCCCAGTTCGCGCTTCAGCCAAAAGGCAAATACCAGATATCTGTCTGTCTTGGAACTGCATGCTATGTAAAGGGTTCCGGAGACATCTTCCATAAGCTTGAAGAAATCCTCGGAATTACCAACGGCGAATGTACAGCGGACGGAAAGTATTCCCTTGACTCCTGCCGCTGCGTAGGTGCCTGCGGCCTGGCTCCCGTCATGATGGTGAACGGGGAGGTTTACGGAAGGCTGAGCGCTGATGACGTTTCTGATATTCTTGCTAAATATGAATAAAAAATCACGCTTATGATGACAGAGATTTCTTTAAATATTCTGGATGTGGCGGAAAATTCCACACGGGCAGGTGCTGCCCTGATTACCATTGTCGTTTCCGTTGATATGGCGGCAGACAAGCTGACTGTTACCATTGAAGATAACGGCTGCGGAATGACAAAGGAACAGGTGCTTCAGGTAACGGATCCGTTTTTTACCACCAGAGGAACCAGAAAGGTGGGCCTTGGCGTCCCTTTCTTTAAATATGCGGCGGAAAGCACAGGCGGAAGCTTTTCCATTGAGTCAGAGCCTGGAACCGGAACAGTAGTGACTGCTGTTTTTGGACTGTCCCACATTGACCGCATGCCCCTTGGTGATATAAACAGTACCGTTGAAACCCTTATCACCTGTCATCCGGACACAGACTTTCTCTATATCTATCGTTATAACCAAGCGTCATTTGAGCTGGATACCAGAAGCTTCCGTGAGATTTTAGGGGATATCCCCTTTGACACTCCGGAGGTATCGGCTTACATAAAAGAATATCTCCGTGAAAACAAATTGGAAACAGACGGAGGCGCGGCCATTTAGGCCCGTCAACATGCAAAATTGGAGGAATAACATGAAGACTCTTGAAGAATTAAAAGCAATTCGTGAAAAGATGCAGGGTCAGGTCAGCATGCGCGGTGAAGATCATGGACGCACACGCATTCTGGTCGGCATGGCTACATGCGGAATTGCCAGTGGGGCAAGACCTGTTCTTAATACATTGTCAAACCTGATTCAGGAAAATCAGATGACAGACCGTTTTTCCGTTACCCAGACCGGCTGCATCGGCTTATGCCAGTATGAACCCATCGTTGAGATTCTGGAACCTGGAAAAGAAAAAATCACCTATATCAATATGACCTCAGAAAAAGCGGAAGACGTTTACAAAGAGCATTTACTGGGTGGTCATGTACTTCAAAACTATACGTTAGCTTCTGCTGACATCAAATAAGGAGGAAACAGGATGTATCGTTCACATGTATTAGTTTGCGGCGGCACAGGGTGTACTTCCTCCGGAAGCCAGCAGATTATGGTTAAATTAAGAGATGAATTAAAGGAACAGGGGCTGGATCAGGAAGTATCCGTTGTACAAACAGGCTGCCATGGCCTTTGTGCCTTAGGCCCTATCATGATCATTTATCCGGATGCCACCTTCTATGCAATGGTAAAGGAAGAGGATATTTCCGAAATTGTATCCGAACACTTATTAAAAGGACGTCCAGTGGAAAGACTGCTTTATGATGAGACTGTGACTCCGGCAGGCATCAAGGCCTTAAGTGATACGGATTTCTATAAAAAACAGCACCGGATCGCTCTGCGCAACTGCGGTGTTATCAATCCGGAAGAAATTGAAGAATACATCGGTACAGGCGGATATCAGGCTCTTGGCAAGGTTCTTACAGAGATGACTCCTGACCAAGTGATCCAGGATCTTTTAGACAGCGGATTAAGAGGACGAGGCGGCGCAGGTTTCCCAACCGGCCTTAAGTGGAAGCTGGCCAGACAAAATGATGCGGACCAGAAGTATGTCTGCTGTAACGCAGATGAGGGCGACCCAGGCGCGTTCATGGACCGTTCCGTTTTAGAGGGTGATCCTCATGCACTTTTAGAATCCATGACCATTGCAGGCTACGCCATCGGCGCTTCCCAGGGCTATATCTACGTACGTGCCGAATATCCCATTGCCGTACAGCGTTTAAAAATCGCCATTGACCAGGCTAGAGAGATGGAGCTTTTAGGCGACGATATCTTTGGATCAGGATTCTCCTTTAACATTGACCTTCGTTTAGGTGCAGGCGCATTTGTATGCGGCGAAGAGACCGCTCTCATGGTTTCCATCGAGGGCAACCGCGGGGAGCCAAGGCCGCGTCCTCCTTTCCCGGCACAAAAAGGTCTGTTCGGCAAACCAACCATCTTAAATAACGTTGAAACTTATGCAAATATCCCTCAGATCATCTTAAACGGCCCGGAATGGTTCGCTTCCATGGGTACGGAGAAGTCCAAGGGAACAAAGGTATTCGCTTTAGGCGGCAAAATCCACAACACCGGACTGGTGGAAGTTCCTATGGGAACCACCCTTCGGGAGATTATTGAAGAGATCGGCGGCGGCATTCCAAACGGTAAAAAATTCAAGGCTGCCCAGACCGGAGGACCATCCGGCGGCTGTATCCCTGTCCAGCACTACGACATTCCCATTGATTATGATAACCTGATTTCAATCGGTTCCATGATGGGCTCCGGCGGTCTGATCGTTATGGATGAAACCGACTGTATGGTTGACATTGCCAAGTTCTTCCTGGAATTCACGGTTGAAGAATCCTGCGGCAAATGTACCCCATGCCGTATCGGTACAAAGCGTATGCACGAAATCCTTGACAAGATCACCAAGGGACAGGCAACGCTGGAAGACTTAGACCGTCTGGAAGAGCTTTGCTATTACGTGAAAGAAAACTCTGCCTGCGGCCTTGGACAGACAGCACCAAACCCGGTTCTGTCAACCCTTAAGTTCTTCCGTGACGAATACAATGCCCATATTATTGACAAGACATGTCCTTCCGGTGTGTGCAAAGCGCTGCTCTCCTACTATATTGATGCTGAGAAATGTAAGGGCTGCACCCTTTGTGCCAGAAACTGTCCGGTAAACGCCATCTCCGGTTCCGTTAAGAACCCACATGTCATTGATCCTGAGAAGTGTATCAAGTGCGGCGTATGTATGGAGAAATGTAAGTTTGACGCTGTCTACAAGAAATAATGGAGGGAAATTGGATCATGGAGAATATCACAATAAAAATCAATGGCATGGAAGTAAGCGCTCCGGCTGGCTCCACCATTTTGGAAGCCGCCAGACTGGCCCATGTTGAGATACCGACTTTATGCTTTTTAAAAGATTTGAATGAAATCGCTGCCTGCCGAATCTGTACTGTGGAGATCAACGGCGGCAGACTGGCTGCTTCCTGTGTATACCCTATCAACCCGGGCATGGAAGTATTGACCAACACGCCGAAGCTGCGTGACTACAGAAAGAAAACCCTTCAGCTCATCCTTTCCAATCACGACCGCTCCTGTTTATCCTGTATCCGCAGCGGAAACTGCGAATTACAGACCTTATGCAAGGAACTGGGCGTTGATGTGGATGATTATTATGATGGCGATAAAACCCCTTCCACCCCTGACGAAAGTTCAGCCCATATGGTCCGGGACAACAGCAAATGTATCCTGTGCCGCCGCTGTTCCGCTGTCTGTGAAAAGGTTCAGGGAATCGGCGTGATCGGGCCCAATGAGCGCGGCTTTGCCACCATCATCGGCTCTGCCTTTGACAAGGGACTTGGGGAAACAAGCTGTGTATCCTGCGGACAGTGTATTGCAGTCTGCCCCACCGGTGCTCTCTATGAGAAGAGCAGCATTGACGAAGTGGCTGCTGCCATTGCAGACCGGTCAAAGCATGTAATCATTCAGACCGCTCCCGCTGTTCGTGCAGGACTTGGCGAAGAATTCGGTTATCCCATCGGAACCAATGTGGAAGGAAAAATGGCGGCCGCTTTAAGAAGACTTGGTTTTGACAAGGTATTTGATACCAACTTCAGCGCCGACTTAACCATCATGGAAGAAGCCCATGAATTCATTGACCGGGTTCAAAACGGAGGAGTCCTTCCCATGATCACCTCCTGTTCTCCCGGATGGATCAAATACTGTGAACACTACTTCCCGGATATGACAGAGAATTTATCTTCCTGTAAATCCCCGCAGCAGATGTTCGGCGCCATTGCAAAATCCTACTATGCGGAAAAAATGGACTTAAAGCCGGAGGATATCGTATCCGTCAGCGTAATGCCATGTACCGCTAAGAAATTCGAGATCGGAAGAGACGACCAGGATGCCAACGGCTCTCCTGACGTAGATTATTCCATGACCACCAGAGAGCTGGCCAGAATGATCAAACAGGCCGGCATCCGGTTCACAGAGCTTCCTGATGAAGATTTTGACACTCCTTTAGGCCTTGGTACCGGCGCAGCCGTTATCTTCGGAGCCACCGGCGGTGTTATGGAAGCAGCCTTAAGAACCGCT
Organism: Lacrimispora brassicae; assembly: GCF_054772055.1. NCBI lineage: Bacteria > Bacillati > Bacillota > Clostridia > Lachnospirales > Lachnospiraceae > Lacrimispora > Lacrimispora brassicae. Next base: position 37,331 of record NZ_BRYH01000012.1, read on the forward strand.
GTGGAAAGCCTGACAGGGGAAGAGCTTGAAAGACCTGACTTTGCCGATGTTCGTGGAACAGCGGGAATCAAGGAAGCCTCCTACCGTGTCGGTGATATGGATGTAAATGTTGCAGTCGCTTCCGGACTTGGCAATGCAAGAGAACTCCTTAACAGGGTAAAATCCGGAGAAGCAAACTATCACTTCATCGAGATCATGGGATGCCCCGGCGGTTGTGTAAACGGCGGCGGCCAGCCTCAACAGCCTGGCTCTGTGCGCAATACAACCGATATCCGCAGCCTCCGTGCAAAAGTCCTTTATGACGAAGATGCTGCCAAGACCATCCGTAAGTCTCATGAAAATCCTGCAATCAAGGAATTGTACGAGACCTATCTTGGAGAGCCGGGAAGCAAAAAGGCTCACCACCTGCTGCACACAACCTATGTGAAGAGAAAAATAAACGAAATGTAAACCAAAGACATAAAATGAGCTTTGATCGGTCTTAAAAACCATTCAAAGCTCATTTTTTATGCCATAAATATTATTTTCCTGTTTTCCCTTTTCTCCTAAAGACATACGAAACCGTCGATACCGGTAAAGTCAACCCTTTCTCTTCCGTCAAATGCAGATAATTCCTCCGGGCAAAAGTCTGAATCCGCAGCTTTTGTAAGATATAAAGCGATTAAGTATTCTGATTTATCATAGAATTTTTCTCTTGTATACGAAGCATATAATAAACAGGATTTTTTCGACACCGCACTTACGTCCTCCCTGAAACAATAGGAAAGTTTCTGCCAGCCCGAATACAAAACAATTGCTGTCTGGAATTTTTTCGATTTCCCGATTATGTAAGGAAGACTTCGTTTTTCATATTCAACAATTCCTTCCTTCACTTCCAAAATCCCATCTTCTGCGGGAAGTCCGAAATGCCCTAAAGTCAAAGTAAAAGGTCTGTCATTTACCCTTACCCTGTCTACCCGGAGCGTACCGAAAGGAACTTCCATATCCGCCATATCAACTTTCCTGGTCCTGCTTTTCATGATATCAAAAAAAGCTGTTCTGTACAAAATACCCGCCTCGTTTTTACAAAAAGCAAAGGATGTGGGCACTTCCTTTTCATTTAATTTGTATGCCATCGCTTCCGCCGGGGTTTTCGTCATTTTCTCCCATGGAAGTGCGGAAGAAAAAGCAACTCTTGCATAGGCGGGAAGGTAGTCTGACGACCCGTCAAACATAAATTTGGCGGTTTTTATTTCCGTAATGCCGCTTTCTTTGTGGTTTACGCACCTGATGCCCGGCGCCTCCAGGGTACGGACAAAGTCCTTTGTCTGATCCCAGGGATTTTCCTCTCTCCCCGTCCAGAAAGGATGTTCTTTTTCAAGGTTTAAGCACAAAAAAGCTTTGCTGCACCAAAACGGACTGCTCACACAGGAATAAGACTGAACCATAGGCAAAAACGGACCATAAAAGCCGAGACAGGGAACCGAATTTACAAACATTTCTTCTTTTGTGATAAATTGCAGAAGATTTCCGGACATAAGGCGGCGGGCAGAAGGAAAACTGAAATCAGGAGAGCTGTCATAATTCTTTAAAAATCCGCCTGCACAAAGGGCGGACGACGCACAAAAACGGTAGATCCCGCTCCGCCCCCACAGGATACTTTCGCCTTTTTCACTGAACATTCTCCAATAGGCCGACAAAAATAAACTGATATTCTTTTCAAATACAGCCGCGGCTTTCTCTTCGTATTTATAACCGTAATATTTACACCAAAGCGCCGCATCCAGGATAAATTCCCAGGCACTGTAATAATCAAAGAGATTTCCATCCCGGTACCAGCCTTCCCCCGCATACAAAGAGAGCAGGTATTCCAGGTGCTCCTTATACAGCACTTCGTCTACCTCATAGCCTTCCGTTTTCAAAAACGTAAGCGCCAGTAAGTTAAAAAAGCGCCAGTTGGAATCATATGTTTGATAATGCCCGTATTCGGATAAATATTTTGCCACAACATCCTTCTCTTCCTGCGTATATCTGTCCCAGATCACAGGTTTGGAAATGAGAAGGCTGATCCCCATGATCCCGCATTCCACAGTTTGCTGAAAAGGGCCAGGGCCGCCCTTTTCTTCTATCAGTTCTTGCAAAGTCCCAAACCCTGTTTCAGCCCCCGCTGTCATTCCCTCCACGATTTGACGAGCGTAATAATCGCGTACATTGATTCCGTTTAAAGTCAGGTTTTCCTCTTCCATTATCAGCGGAACCGCCAGACACAAGGATCTTGCCAGACCTTCAAATCGTGCCGCGCCTATGCGCCCCCTCTTATCTCCGGGAGAGGGATAACTTATTTTTTCTTCGCTTCTTGGGGGACATACCGGATCGTCTATGGATTTTATATGGGAAAACAAACCTCCAAGAAGAAACTTTCCCGCTTCCATCCAATGGCTCCGGTCCATTCCGCTGAAAGGGCTTTGTTCATAATTCGGATTTACAACTTCAAATTTCATAAAAACCCTCATCCTTCATTTTCTTCATTGACCGACGATCTCTTTTATGAAAATAAGATTATTTTTAAGCTTCTCATCCGAGCTTTCTTTGCCTGAAAAATCCTCAAAAGTCACATAACCCTCATAGCCTACGGCTTTTAAAGCTTTAAAAAATTTGGAAAAATCCGCATATCCATCGGAAAAGGACGCCCAGTCTGCTTCGTATCTCTCTCCCTTTTTCAGCCAGCAGGCGTTTTTAATATGAACAAGGTCTAAGTATTCCCCCAGGATTTCCAGAGCCATCTGGTATTCTTCCAGGCCTTCGTATATGATATTTCCCGTATCATAGATAACGCCGATATAGTTTGAATCAAAGTTTTTAGCAAGGGCGTAAGCCGCAGACGCGGAAGGAGTGATTGTTCCGTGGTGCATTTCAAAATGTGCTTTTATTCCTGTTTCCTTTGCTTTTTCCTCTACTCTCTGAAAGCCCCGGAGTGTTTCTTCAAACACCTGCTGATAGCCCTTTTCAGGATCATACTTGGAGGCGTTCACACGGATTCTCCCGGCTCCCATCTTTTTGGCAGCCCTCATAACGGAGGCGATTTTATCAATGTCGTCCGTACAAGTAAGATAGGAAGCAAGGGCATTGATCTCTAAACCGTATTTGTCCGTCAACGCCTTTAACTCCTCCGCCTTTTCCTCCACCGTGTTTATATCCACGGTACAGTAATTATTTCTCCAGTAAGACGGTGGTTCCTCTGCAAACTCCTGTTTTATTTCCGTTACCCTGAAATCCACACCGTCATACCCGTACTCCTTCATTTTTTTAAGAGCTTCCTCTATGGTCATTTCAGGAAGGCCCACAGTAAACACAGAATATTTCATGTTTTTCTCCTTTCTTCTAGCCCTTCAGGCCGCTGGTAGCAACCCCCTGCACAAAATACTTCTGCAGCGCAATAAAAATAATAAACACAGGAACAAGTGCAATCACCGCTGCCGCCATCATCCAGGCGTAATTTGTGGAATACATGGTGTTAAAGAGCCTTATCATAAGCTGTATCGTCTTCTTTTCGGTGGTACTTAAATAAATGAGGGGCCCCATAAAGTCATTCCATTCGAAAACAAAAGAAGTAATCGCCATGGTGGCAATCGCGGGTTTTGAAAGGGGCAGCATGATCCGGGCTAAAATCCCGTATTCACTAAGCCCGTCTATTCTGGCCGCCTCTAAAAGCTCATTGGGGATCCCCATATAAAACTGCCGGATCAGGAAAACGCCCATGGCCGTAAACGCATGCATCAATATAATTCCTATATGGCTGTCTACCAGGTGAAATTTACTCATCATAATGTATTGCGGAACCATATAGACCTGCCACGGAATCGCAATCGTAGTAACATAGGCCATAAAGAGCGTGTTCCGGCCCTTAAAATCAAGCTTGGCAAATGCGTACGCAGCAGCCGAAGACGTGGTGATCTGCAAAATCATAGTAGCAAAAGTGAGTTTAAAAGAATTGATAAAGCCTATGGACAAAGGGAATTTTTCCCAGATAACGGTGTAGTTTGACCATACGGGATTTTTCGGTATCCACTTAATCGGATAGGCAAACACGTCTTTTTCCAGTTTTAAAGAAGCAGAAATCATCCAGGCAAAAGGCGTAAGCATAATGAGGGCACAAAAAATCAAAAGTCCATAGATGATAACCAGTTTCATCCCACCTGCGTATTTTTTCATATTCCCACCTCCTATAAGTCGTTGGTGAACTTTTTCTCTACCTTAAATTGCAGCAGGGTAAAGGCAAGCACGATCAGAAACAGAACCATGGAAAGTGCGGAAGCATATCCGAATGCGTTATCTTTAAACGCTTTGTTGTATATGTGGTAGGCCAGGACCTTTGTCGCCGTACCTGGACCGCCCTGAGTTGTGATATACATAATGTCATATGACTTAAAAGTGGAAATGGTAAGCATCATAACCACAAAGAACGTCGTGGGGGTAACCGTAGGCCAGGTAACATTGGTAAACTGCTGGAATCTGGAAGCTCCATCGATCCTGGCCGCCTCGTAAAGTTCCCCGGGTACCCCCTGCAAAGCCGCAAGGTAAACGATCATATAATAGCCTACGCCTTTCCAGACCGTAAGACCGATGATGGTGGGCATAGCCCAGTGTTTATCTGCCGCCCAGCGGGGGGGATTGGCTATTCCTATGGAGCGAAGCACCGAGTTTACCGGACCTGACTGGGGGGAAAACAGAGCCATCCACACGATAGCAATCGCCACTAAGGAAGCCACATAGGGGAAGAAAAGGACCGAGCGGAAAAACACTCTTCCTTTCAGATTCGTATTCATGAGCATGGCCAGAAGCAAAGAAAAAAGCATAGTTACAGGGACTGTGACCACGGTATAATAAATGGTATTTATAAGAACCAGAGAAAATTGGGAATCCTTCGTGAACATCTGTATAAAATTCTTAAGACCTACAAAATTTACAGTCTGACCAAAGTTCCATTCACATAAACTCATAACAAAAGTCAGAATGATGGGGATGAAAGTCAAGATAAAATAGCCTATAAAATTCGGCAGGATAAAAGAGTAAGCCACCAGGTTTTTCTTTCGTCTGTAACTTTTTTTGAGCATAAGCGATACCTCCGTCCGTATTTTTGAAAATGGCGGTCAGGTTTTGACCGCCATTTCATTCTTTCTAATTTCACTTCGCTCCGGCCTCTTTTGCCCTTTCCATGGCAGTTGCAATACCGTCGTCGATGGAAATGCTGTTGGTCATGATATCAGAATGCATTTCTTCTATTACCGTATTGATCGCTTTTGCGTTGGGGTCCATCGGCTGTTCCACAACATAATTGGGAGGTGTCAGGAACTTTGAAAGTCCTTCCGGTGCATTGGGGAAATTCTCCGGTAATTTGTCAAATATGTCCAATATGGACTGACCCTTCCAGCCGGGAACGATTCCCCGCTCCGCAATTACTTTTGCCCCTTCTTCCCCGCAAACATAGCTTAAAAATTCCCAGGCCTCTTCCGGGTGTTCCGAATATGCGCCGATGGAACAGGGGGTGATCCCGCCTATCATATTTTCATATGTATATCCTTTTGAATTAGGCATGGTCACTGCGTCCCATTTAAAATAGTGTTCACTTTCAGGTGTTACATTGCCGGTAAGCATTTCAATATACCAGGAGCCGATTTGAAGCATTGCAACCTGTTCATTGTAAAAAACGCCTGAATAATGGATATTTCCTGTCTTTAATTCCCCGTAATCCTGAATAGACTTATCTTCATTCTGCATTCCCAGGATGGTTTCATAATAAGGCTTCAGTGCTTCATAGGTTGATGTATGCAGATAATTAAATTCATCAATGAACCTGGAATACTGATAAACATTTGACGGCCATGTATGCACATGGGAACCATACACTTTTTCCGCGCCTTCGCCGGAAGTCATTTTCTTTGCAAGATCTCTGTATTCCTCCATCGTCATACCGTCTTTGGGATATTGTACTCCTGCTTTGTCAAATAAATCTTTGTTATAGAAAATCATATTGTTGTCTGTCCGGAAAGGAAGACCGTAGACAACGCCGTCCAGACTTAAAGACTTTTCCGCACCGCCGTATGGCTTCATATCGAAACCGGTGACTCTGTCTGTCAAAGGCTGCAGATGCCCTCCCGCGATCAAAGCGCTCATTTCAGGCAGACCCTTCATAAAAACCACATCATATTTTTCTTTTGCCCCCATCTTGACAACGATGGTATCTGAATATTCTGCGGCAGAAAATTCAACAATGTCAACCTTGATATTGGGATGAGACTTTTCAAACGCTTCCACCATGATGGGATAATACGCTGTGTTTGAATAATCCCAAAGTGAAACTTTAATTGTCACCGGTTCAGCGCCTGCCGCCGTATTCGTCTGCCCTGCAGCAGCCGTAGTGCCCGCCGCCGCAGTACCTGCTGCCGTAGTGCCGGCAGAACCTGAGCTGCCCCCGCAGGCTGCCAGGCTGGCCGCCATAATCCCTGCAAGACCCAATGCTGCAATTTTTCTCAACTTCATAAAACTCCTCCTTTAAATTTTATTGCATTATGTATGCTATCCCACTGATCGCTAAGATTATATTAGTATATTTGCACAATACATTCAAGGCAAAATATTACGATTTTGTGCAAAATCTTACCAAGACAACTCCCATATACTTGACATTTTTTATTACAATCCTATAATAAAGATATGAAAAAGAATAATTTATTTTATAAAACGCTTACATTTAAATTGCTGCTGTATTGTTTTTGTTTGGTTTTGCTTCTGACTTCTGTTTTTTCCTGGCTATTTTATTCTTCTGCAAAAGAAAAATACGAAAGGGAAGTAAAGGAAAGCGTTCTTATGCTCCATACCAATGCCAATTATGGCATAGAAAATAACTTAGCCCAGGTTTCTGCTTTAAATACCGTCCTTTCCGCTAATACAAAAATCACCGCTTTTCTCTCCGATAACGGAAAAGACAACATACGCAATATGTCTTATGCGCTCTCGGCGGTTACCGAAGCAAAGATGCTCTTAAACACGACTTCCATCTCCGGCTACGTCCCCAAAATGCTTCTTACATCGGATCGGAACTCAAGGTACATACAAATCGGTCTTTTTTACGGTCAGATTACCGACAGGGCTGCTTTTGAAAAATTATGCCCCGAAGAATTGGCCGGGCCCTCCTTTCCTTATCCCATAACAGTGAATCCCTTTAATCCGGAATTCTACGGTCAGTACAAACCGGAACAGATACTTCCCCTCCGGTTTCCCGTAAGCAGCTATGCAACAAACCAAAAAATAGGAACTTTTTATATAATCTTAGATACCGCCATACTTGGGGATCCGCTGAAAGGCCTGGAAGAATCCTTTATTCTTCTGGGCGATCAGCTTTATAAAATTGGAAACGCACATTTTTCACCGCTGGATTTTGATGTAAAGCGATTTGATGCTTTGGCTCCAAACTCTCATTTAGTGTCAAAGGAATACAAGGACCTTTATAACGGTACGGTATTCCTTACAAAATCCAAGTCAGGCGTGGTTTTGATAAGCCCTTTAAATGCCCTTCATGGCGATATATTCGTACCTGATTTCAACTTTTTTCTTCCCGCTTTTTCATTGCTTTTCCTTCTGGTGTTTTTCTGGTATCTTTTATTAAACAAACTTGTCAATAAACCGGTGAAGATTATTTACAATCAGGTGTCAAAAATGATAAAAGCAGATTATGAGGTTTCACCTGCATTTACGGGCATTTGGGAATTTGAAGAAATAAGCACTCATATCAACGAACTGGCAGGCGCTTTTCAATTGGCTTTAAATCAGCTAAAGGAGGAAGAAACGCTGAAAAGGAATTATAAATTCCGCCTTTTACAGAACCAGATCCATCCTCACTTCATTTACAACACCTTAAACTCCATCCGTTGGCTGGGGCAGATGAACTCTGTTCCGCCCATTGTGGATATGACAACCTCTCTTTCCAATATGATGAGAGCCGTTTTTAAGAACAATTCCGAATGGTTCCGCGTGGAAGAAGAACTGAACTTTATAAAAGAATACATACATTTGCAATCCTTCCGGTATGCAGATATGTTTACTCCCATATTTGACATTCCGGATCCGGAAGTTTTAAGCGCCTCTGTTTTAAGATTTACCTTGCAGCCTTTAGTGGAAAATGCGCTTTTTCACGGCATAGGACCTGCCGGCAGGAAATGTGAACTGCTGATAGGGGTATATAGGGAAAGTGAAGACCTGATTTTCCTGGTAAAAGACAACGGAGTAGGCCTTACGGTCCGGTCTTTGGATGAAATCACAAGGGAAACAGCAAAAACGGACAGACTTTCCGGCATAGGAATTCAAAACATACACCAGAGAATACAAATGGAATTCGGTGACCAATACGGACTGAACATAGAAAGCATTCTCGGTGAATTTACAAAAGTTACCGTAAAAATGCCTCTGATCTATAAAAAACCGTAAAAGAATATGATTCGTTTATGAAAGAGGAAGAATATGAAATATAAGACCCTGATTGTTGACGATGAACCTTTAGCCCGCATAGGGCTTTCTGGCCTTGTTTGTGAGAACTTCCCTGATTTTGAGATAACCTCTACTGCCGCAAACGGCAACGAGGCAATAGAAATTTTAAAAAAAGAGTCTTTTGATCTGGTCATAACAGACATAAAAATGCCTGCGGCGGACGGATTTGACATTTTAACATACATTCAAAACACAGGAGATAAAAATTCTCCTTTGTGTATCCTCTTATCCAGCTTTGAAGAATTTGAATATGCCCGAACTGCCATGAAATTAAATGCCTTTGATTATCTTGTAAAAATGGAACTGAACAAAGAAATCCTTGAAAAAACTTTAAGCAAGGCAAAAAAAGTTCTGGCTGAGAGAAACACAGAAACCGGCAGGAATGGGCAGGATATTAATCTGTTCACAAACCGTTTTCTCTACCACCTGGTAAGCAGCGGCTACACTTCCGAAGAAGAAATTCTGGATTTCATAAAAATGTACGATCTGGATTTAAAAGCGGAGTTTTATCAGCCTCTGACCGTAGACATACATTTTGAAAAGGAAAACTTAAACAACGGAGCTTACTCCACCTATTTAAATATTTTAAATACTGTAAAGGAGTGCATCGGCCGTTACACAAAAAGCACGGTGATTGCGTACAACCATCAAAGGATCGCATGTATCCTTCTCTTTCATAAAGCAGATGAAATCAATGCCCTGACCAATACGGTTTCAGAAGACATCCGACGGCTTATTAAAATTTTTTTCAGTATCAGCGCTTCCATAAAACCGGGAAAAACGGCCTCTTCCCTTAACGAGATCCACCTTTGTTTTGAATTTAACAAGGAAGAAGCCCCATCCCTTTGTAAGACCTTTGACCTGAATGTTTTCAACAAAAAACTCATAGAATCCCTGGAAAACTTTAATCTTGCCCTTTTTGACCAGACAGTCAGAGTTATGGAAAGCGCCATAGATACCCTGGCATTTGAAGAACTGGTCAATATTGTGTCCTTTATGATACATCTGGTAATGAACTGTATTTATGACGGAGAAAAAATACTTTCGGAAAGCTACAAAAAAGAGGCAAAATCCTATCAGGTTTTATATACCTATCACAAAAAGGCTGAAATCATTAAATATCTGGATGTATTTAAAACTGCAGTAAAAAGCGCAATGCAAAACCAGTTGAACGATCCGAAATACAAGCTGGTCATTCAGGCAAAAGATTATATCAAAAATCATATTTTTATGAAAATAAGTTTGGCGGACACCGCTTCTTTTATAAACGTCAGCCCCAATTACTTATCCGCTCTTTTCAGACAATATTCGGATCTTGGCTTTTCCGAATACATCAATAAGATGAAAGTTAAAAAAGCCCAGGAGCTGCTTGCAAAAAGCAACTTGAAGATTTACCAGGTCAGTGAAGAACTGGGATTTGACAACCCCCAGTATTTTTCAAGAGTCTTTAAAAAATATACGGGACACACCCCTACGGATATGGGGAGATGTGCCCTGAAACAGGAGGAAAATTAAATGATACGCAGCTTTCAAACGAATTCAGTCAGAAAAATTTCAGAACTTTCCGGAAAACTTTGGGACTTCACCCCCTTAGACGGAAAAAACAAGACCTTCCCGGTACCTGTCCCAAGTGCCTGGGAGACTTATCCGGGATACGAAGCTTACAGGGGAGAAGGGAACTATTCCACTTCCTTTACGGCAGGAGGAAACTTACGGCTTCTGTTGAAAGGCGTAAGCCACACCGCAAAAGTTTTAGTAGACGGGACCATGAGAGGAACCCATTACAACGCCTACACACCTTTTGAAATTTTCCTGAAAGGATTGCCCCCAGGAGAACATTTACTTGAAGTCATAGCGGATAACCGGTTTTCAGAAGAAAGCTCCCTGCATATTCCCAACGATTATATGAGTTACGGCGGTATTACCAGAGGTGTGGTTTTAGAAGAGCTTACCTGTGCATACATAAAATGGATCCATATCACGCCTGAAAAACAGGGCGAAACCTGGAAGGCTGGCCTTGCACTTTGTATATCCAATATTTCTGATGAAGATATCACCTTAGATGCAAAAATAACGATACATAAAACAGATTTAAAACTCCCGGACATTACCGTAAAAGCAAATACGGAATCTTTGATACAAACAGAAGTAACCGTATCAGAGGTGGAAGAATGGAGCATGGAAACCCCAAAATTATATGAGGCAGAAGTTACGCTCTTAAAAGACGGTGCAGCCATAGACGACTTAACAGAGAGAATCGGCTTCCGGGAAGTGAAAATAGAAAACAACTCTATCCTCTTAAACGGCAAAGCCGTCCTTATAAAAGGGATCTGCCGCCATGAAGACCATCCCGCATACGGCTGTGCTATCCCCTTTTCTCAAATTGCGTCGGATTTGCAGACAATCAAAGACCTGGGTGCGAATTCCATAAGATGCGTGCATTATCCCAATGATGAAATATTCCTGGATCTATGTGACGAACTGGGAATTTTGATCTGGGAAGAAAACCACGCAAGAGGGCTTTCCGAAGAAGATATGAGGAATCCTAATTTTGAGAGACAGGCAGAAGAAGTGATCCGTGAAATGATCACTTATCACTATAATCACCCCAGCATCTATATCTGGGGCATCTTAAATGAATGCGCCAGCGAAACACCCTACGGCAGGGAATGTTATGAAAAGCAGTATGACCTTATGAGGCAGTTGGATCCTTCCCGCCCCCGTTCCAGTGCAAGCTGCAAATTTAAAACAGATATTTGCTTTGACTTTCCGGAAGTGGTCTCCTACAACATTTATCCGAAATGGTATCACGACGCCCCTGTCCGGGAATATTTAGATGATCTGTACCAATGGGTGCAAACAGAAACCCCTGGAAAAGGCAAGCCCTTCCTGATTACGGAAGTAGGCGCAGGTGCTATTTACGGTTACAGAAGCCCCTCAAAGGTCAAGTGGACGGAAGAATATCAGGCGGACACGCTGGGAGAACAGCTTACTGCCATCTTAGAACACCCCGGTGCGTCGGGGCTGTACATCTGGCAATTCTGCGATGTCAGGATCAGCGAAGAATGGTTCCACAGCCGTCCAAGGACGATGAATAATAAGGGAATCGTGGACGAATACAGAAGGCACAAGCTTTCTTACCAGGTTGTGAAAGAAATTTATACAAGTTATGGAAATTATAAAGAATCATGAGGGGGTTTCAATGCAGATCATGGAACAGTGGATAGAGGAAGTCATAAAAAATATAAGAAAAAAATGGATTGGGTCAGTGATAAAAACAAAGACATCATCCCTTACACCTGCGCAGCAGACGGTTCTTATATGGATATGAGCAAAAAAGACCCCCGGGATCCGAAAAGCGAAGGGATAAACTGGTGGACCAACGGCTTTTGGGGCGGCCTCCTGTGGCTTTTATATGAAGACACAAAAGACGAAAAGTATAAAGAATATGCAAGAATTTCCGAAAAAAAATTAGAAGAATGCTTTGTTGAATACAAGGGGCTTCATCATGATGTTGGATTTATGTATATGCTTACGGCAGTTGCTGATTATAAAATCACCGGCAATCCCCACTCCCGTGAAATCGGTTTGCATGCCGCAAATTTACTGGCCGGGCGCTTTAATATAAAGGGAAACTTTATCCGGGCCTGGAACTGCTGGGATGGAGAACCCCACACAGGCTGGGCGATTATAGACTGTATGATGAACCTCTCTTTGCTCTACTGGGCTTATGAAGAGGATCACGACCCGCGGTATCTTCACATAGCAAACGCCCACGGGGACACGGTCCTGGAAAATTTCATAAGGGAAGACGGCTCCTGCGAACATATCGTGGAATTTGACCCGGTAAGCGGCAGGAGGGTAACTTCTTATGGCGGCCAAGGTTATGAAAAAGGCTCCGCCTGGAGCAGGGGGCAGGCCTGGGCAGTGTACGGCTTTACCATCAGTTACAGCCATACCAAAGAAGAAAAATATTTGGAGGCCGCAAAAAAAGCGGCGGATTATTGCATCTCCCAGATTCCTGAAAACGGCATTATACCCATTGATTTTAAACAGCCAAAGGTTCCTGCCCTGGAAGATTCCTGCGGTGCGGCCATTCTGGCATCAGGCCTTATAGAGCTTTCCAGGCAAATACCTCCAGGCCAAAGTACCAGGTATGGGGACGCGGCACTCTTACTGCTGCAAACACTGGCAGAGAATAGAAGTGACTTTACAAAAAAATGCGACGCCATTTTGAAAAACTGCTCCGCTTCCTATCATGAAAAAACACACCATATCCCTATGGTCTATGCAGATTATTTCTTTGTAGAAGCTATATATAAATTAAATGAGACAGGACGGTTTATGTGGTGAGATAAAACCGTGTCAAGGAGTGTGTTCTCTTTTATTGAATTCTTTCCTCTGTTATGCATGAATTTCCATGAAACGTCCATATTAATACTGTCCTCCGGGAAAAAACACCGGAAGATAGTATAATAATGGAGGGAATAATATATGAGCCCAAAGGAATTAACTTATATTGAAGATGCTCTTGGCCATGAGAACTTTTTAAAAACCCAGTGCCAGGAAGCAGCACAGAATCTGCAGGATCCGGAATTAAAAGCTTGCGCACAGCAGCTTCTTCAGAAACACCAGCAGATTTTTGACAGCTTCTATAACTTAGTGTAAGGAGGAATCACATATGGATGACAAGTGTATTATGGAAAACCTGCTCCACACTACAAAGGGAGTGTGCGACTTATACCTGCATGGGACCATCGAATCCCCAACTATGAACGTGCATCAGACATTTGACGGCGCATTAAACGACAGCCTGTGCATGCAGAGCGATATTTACAAGAAAATGTCCGCAAAGGGATGGTACACCACAGATCAGGCAGAGCAGCAGAAAATTTCCAAAGTTAAAAACCAGTTTGCCGGGATGTAACAAAAAGGCTATGGGTGTTCCCGATCAGGGATCATCCATAGCTTTTACTTTGTTCTTAATGTCTGTGCATAGGTACTTCCTGAAGCCCCTGGCTCTTTAAGTTTTCATGAACTTCCCTTTTATCTGCCTGACCGATGAGTAGATCCCGGGCTTTCTTCGCCTCGTTCTCCCCCTTATACCTGCTGGGACCGCCTACACAGCCTCCCACACATGCCATGCCTTCTATAAAATCTCCTGGAAGCCTTCCCACCTTAAGCAGCATGAGGGCCTTCTTGCATTCAATTGCCCCATTGCATTTTAAGACTTCTATATCCGTATTTCCTCCAGACTCCTTTAAGCATTCCAGAACAGCCGCCGTTACACCGCCGCCATTACCAAAACGTTTTCCAAAGATGGATCCTGCCTGGTAAGCGTTTTCCTCCGGCTCAAGTTTCACGCCCTTTGCCTCCATCATTGCATCAACCTCTCCCAGGGTCAGGGCATAATCTGCATTGTTCTTAATATTCAAATCCAGGGTCTCGCTTTTCTTGGCAATACACGGTCCAATGAATACGGTGACCGCCTCAGGGTTCTTTTCCTTAATCATCCTGGATACGCCGCACATGGGGGATACTGTGGTGGACATATTGTCAAGGAGCATGGGATAATGCTGCTTGATCATATTCACAAATGCCGGACAGCAGGAAGTCGTCATTTTCTTGCCTTCCTTATGGGCTTGTGCCCATTCTTCCGCTTCTGCGGCAGCGGTTAAATCGCCGCCTAATGCAAGTTCAACCATATCCTGGAAACCGATCTTCTTTAAAGCCGTTCTCCAGCTTGCCATGGTGATTTCCGGGCCGTACTGGCCTTCTGTCGAAGGAGCGACCATGGCAACCACAGGTTTCCCGGCATTAATGAGGTTGATGACATCTACTAAAAATGTCTTGGAATCAATGGCTCCAAAGGGACAGCCATGAATGCAGGCTCCGCACTGGATGCATTTGCTCTCGTCAATGACCACAATGCCGTTTTCATCCATTGTGATTGCATCTACAGGACAGCTTTTCTTGCAGGGACGGGTTAAATCAGCAATGGCGTTATAAGGACATGCCTGAGTACATTTTCCGCATTCCTTGCATTTATCAGGATCAATATAGGCACGGTCACGTCCCATGCTGATGGCACCGAAATTGCAGGACCCCTGGCACGCCTTGCCCATACATAACTGACAGTTATCAGTTACCACATACCGGGTAATAGGACAGTCTTCGCAGGCAGAACTGATGACCTGAACCACGTTTTTCGTGTCCTTTCCGCTGGGACAGAGGCCTTCCGCCAGGCGGATTCTCTCTCTGATGATTTCCCGTTCCCTGTAAATGCAGCAGCGAAACTGGGCCTTAGGGCCTGGAATGATCTGATAAGGGATCTCATTCCTTTTTTCCTCCAATTTTCCTTCCCATGCAAGCTCCGCCACTTCATTTAATACCTGATGCTTTATGCGAAGTAATGTTGCATCATTAGTTGCCATATTTTTCCTCCTTGTAACTTCCACGTTCTGTGGCCGTGTGAATATCTGCCCCGATTTAATAATAGGTTACCGTAACCCTTTTCCCCATTTCTTCCACTACGTGCTTTAATTGCTCCACAAGATTCTGGCGGATCCCTAAGTCAAAGGGCAGGCCAGGGTTCTGATAAGCGCTGTTAATGGCCTTTCCCACGTACAATTGAAGCTCCGTACAATCCTCAATGATCATCTTTGCTACCATGGAAGCCCCGTTTGGCTTATCCAGCTCCAGGAAAAACTCTTCTGTAACGGATTCATTCTTTACATAACGCCTTAAAAGCTTTAAGACCCTGTTTAAGGTCAAAACGCCTTCCGTAACCAGTTCAACTCCATCGATATGAGCAATGGGCGGAATATCCGGATCATCGTAATCCAGAGAAACAGTCAGATTCTTTTCCGTCACTCTGGAAACAATATTGGCACTGGTCCCGCCGCAGACGATCTTCTTGATGGTATCGTCTCCTGACAGGAAATCCTTCACCATCTCGCTGTCATCCTCCGGCTTCCTTGGAGGGCCTGTCATCAAATGCACCGGCTTTCGGTCAATGATCCTCATGACGGCAACCGTAGTATCATCACCAGGCTGGTACTGGTACAGTTCGTCACAGGCACGGCTTAAAACAGCGGCAAGCCGTACTGCGGATATGGTCAGGCGGTACTGCTTTACCGCATAGGAAGCAATATCATCCCACAGCCAGCCAAAGTTTAAAAGCCGGCCCACTCCCGCATGGATGGTCCCGTCGCTCATAAGGATCAGGGCATCCCCTTTTTTTACCTTGAAGCGGTATTCATTGATACTCTTATCCCGGATAACCCTGGTGTTGTTTGGGATGGGAACCAGGTTCCCGTCCCGGATAAAGACACAGCCTGGATTATCAAATTCCACCAGATAGGCTTCTCCGTCATGAAATACCTGAAGGATGCTGAAGGTGGAATAGGCCACCTGGCGCACCTGGCATACAGGAAGCGTCTCTACAATGGTCTCCACACACTCTTCCAGGGTCGCACCGTTTAGGAACATGGTCCCAAGAATCTTGGAAGTCATGGTCGCCAGAATGTTGGCCTTTACTCCGCTGCCCATGCCGTCGGCCAGAATCATGATATTGGAGTCCTCTGTCTGCAAAAGTTCTACCTTATCTCCGCACAGCACTTCCTTGAATTTATTCAGGCTTTTGTATGCAACATCAACGGTTACTCCCATCACTTGACCTCACTTTCACTTCCCTCATCCAATAAGGATTTGCAAAGTTTTGTCAGCGTGGTCTTGGTCTCCGCCGTTGTTTCTCCTAAAAGACCTGCAATCTCCTGGGCCACCATCATCTGCTTGTGGATGACCTTCTGAGCCAGATCAATGGTTTCCAGCTTCTTTTCGTACTCTTGTCTGGCCTGCTCTTCCTCTTTGGTAATGTCTATGAAGGTGGCTAATACCACGTCTTCCTTTTCAATGTAAATGATATTCTGAAGAGTGGAAAAACGGTATTCCCCATAAGTCACCTTTTTTCCATGGATCTTCTGATGGGTTTCATAAACCCACTGGAAATCCGAAGGATCAATGAGCTCATATAAATACATGGCCAAAGCTTCCTGCCTGGTTTTTCCAAAATACCGTTCTCCCACTGCAGAATACTCTAATATTTTCATATCTTTATCAACAATAAAAACAATATTAGGAGAGGTTTCCATCACCAGATTGGATAAGGATTCCGCCTTTTCATGCATAAACGGAATGCACATGTTAAGCTCCGCCTTTTTCTGGAAAACCGCTATGGCCTTTTCCCTGCAGGTGGAATAGCCGCAGGCGCCGCAGTTTAACTCATCCTCCGGCCTGATCTTACTTGTCATTTTCAATATCTGCTGGATCTGGGCTTCTGTTGGAAGCACATCTCTGGGGGCCCGGTCCAGGAACCGCTTTCCAAAGGAAATTCGTTCCATGACAGGGTCCAGCTCTTCCCATGGCACCGGTTCCTTTTCTATGGCATCTTCCATATCCAGCTTGATTTTGAATCTGGATACGGTTTCATCTTCCACAGTAGGGCCCTTGATACAGCCCCCGGAGCACATATTCATCTCAATAAAGCAGCCCTTGATCCCTCCCCGCATCATGCTTTCGCACAGATCTATGCAGTTACGGCATCCATGGACATAAAACTTCCGGTATGTGTCCCGCCCCTCTTCCGTGGCAAGAACAGAATTTACCACTCCGTTGGTAACCGGATAAAGGCGGTTGACTCTTGGGTTTCTGTTGGTAAAGGGAATATCCTCGCAATCTTCAATGGTGATTTCCTCTTCGGAAAGCCATCTGGAAATATCATTGAAATTCAGGACAGCATCAATATAGCCGTCGTGGCGGGGATCACCGGCTTCCTTTTTCTTTGCTATGCACGGCCCCAGGAAAACCACCTTTACCTCACGTCCCAGCTCTTCTTTTAACATCTTTCCATGGGCAATCATAGGAGATACCACAGGAGCCATATGAGGAATAAGCTGGGGATAATAGATCTCAATCAAATCGTTGACGCTGGGACAGCAGGTGGTGATGATGTTTTCCATCTCCCCCTCCATTAAAAGCCTTGCATATTCCGCCGTTACCACAGCCGCTCCCTCGGAAGTCTCCCTTACGTCAGCAAATCCCAGCTTCCTAAGGGCCCCGTTTACCTGGCCGATGGATTTATAGCTTAACAGACCCATATAAGAAGGAGCAAGGGAAATGACCGTGGGGATGCCTGCGTCAATATACCCCCTTACCAGTTCCAAATCACTTATGAGAGTCTTTGCAGACTGGGGACAGACCTGCATGCATTTTCCGCACAGCACGCATTTATCCGGCATAATCTCAGCCCGCTCATCCTTAATCATGACTGCCTTGACTTCGCAGTTACGGATACACTTATAGCAATGCTTGCACTTTGTAGCCTTGAAATCAATGATTCCCATGATTACAGCCTCCCCATGATCTCTTTGTCAAAAAACTCCTTTGTATCTTCCGGTTTTAAGGAGTATAATTGACCCTCCACGGTTACACAGACACCGTTTACGCAGTCACCGCAGCAAAAGGAACCGTTTAGATCTACCTTACCATCCAGGTGGTTTTCCTTTACAAGGGTCTGCAACTGGGCGATAATTTCTCTGGAACCCTTTAAATGGCATGCGCTCCCTATACATATCGTTACTCTCATGAATATTCTCCCTCCAAATTTGTACCTTGCATTTGATTGCCCTTTTGGGATATTATCGCATATCGTTATATTTTTATCAATATTTTTTTACCGATTTCCTGTACTTTTTCAAATACAGGAAATTATTGTCTCCACGATCTCCTGCTTCTCTACATCAATGAGGCCATATGTATTCAGGCGCAGCTTGGGAATCACCGGAAGGCTGGCAAAGGCAAGGGTCATGAAAGGGTCGATGCTGTCTCCGATTCCAAGATCCCTTGTCTGGGCCTTCAGCTCTTCCAGTTTTTCA
The DNA here is from genome assembly GCF_054772055.1 of Lacrimispora brassicae. Taxonomy (NCBI): domain Bacteria; kingdom Bacillati; phylum Bacillota; class Clostridia; order Lachnospirales; family Lachnospiraceae; genus Lacrimispora; species Lacrimispora brassicae. Next base: position 55,789 of record NZ_BRYH01000012.1, read on the forward strand.
TCCACCCATTCTGCCGGCTCCTCACTCATGAGGCCTGCAATGGGAAGGGACAGTTCTCCCAAAACCGTTCCGTCCGCCACAACCGCCAGTCCGCCCCTGTTCTTTCTCACGGTATTGGCGGCAAGAGCCATATCCTCGTCATTGGTTCCTGCTACAATGAGATTATGGGAATCATGGGCAATACTGGTTGCCACTGCTCCCCGCTTTAAGCCATATCCCCCTAAAAAACCAAGTCCCATATGTCCGGTGTTGTGATGCCGTTCCAGAACAGCCATTTTCACAATGTCCTGTTCTATGCTGACGCCGGGAGCAACTCCCGGGTTTTCCACCCACGGGGCCAGATGCTCCGACGTAGTCAGCTCACCGGGAGTTAGACAAAGCACCCGGATGGTGCTGCCCTTTTTCTCCACACGGAAATCTTCCGGCCGGATCTTGTTTAAATGGAAAGAATCTCCCACCCGGGCAGGCGTTTCCACGCTCCGCTGTTCCGCCGCCAGGATTTCCTCCTTCATCACTCCGTTTTCTGCCACCAGCTTTCCGTTTTTATATACCTGCTTTACATGAAATTCCTTAAGATCGGAAACAACCATGAAATTCGCCTTATATCCCGGCGCAACGGCTCCCACCTCACGAAGCCCGAAATACATGGCAGGATGGAAAGAGGCCATCATCACCGCATGGACCGGATCGGCCCCCAGGCTTATGGCCTTTCTTATGATATAGTCCAGATGGCCCAGACGGATTAAGTCCCCGGGATGCTTATCATCGGTGACCAGCATGCAGCGGTGATAATAGGGCTCTTGGAACAAAGGCATCAGAGCGTTAAGATTCCTGGCCGCAGTCCCTTCCCGTATCATGATCCACTGGCCTCTCTTAAGCTTTTCCACGGCCTCTCCTGCATCAGAGCATTCATGGTCCGACTGGACCCCTGCGGTCACATAGGCATTCAGCTCCCTGCCGGAAAGCCCTGGGGCGTGTCCGTCGATCAGTAAGTTCCTGTTCCTGGCCTCTTCCACCTTTTCAAGGATCCCCCTGTCTGCCCTTACGGTTCCATAGGAGTTCATAAGCTCCGCAAGGCCCAGCACCCGTTCTTCCTCATAAAGGGGGGCAAGGGCTTCCGCTCCCAGGACGGCCCCTGATTCATCAAGTCCTGTAGCCGGAACGCAGGAGGGGAGCATGAAATACACATCAAGGGTAAGCCCCTTGGTCCGCTCCATCATAAAACGGATTCCTTCCGTTCCTGCCACATTGGCAATCTCGTGAGGATCCGTAATGACTGCCTGAGTCCCATGAGGCACCACAGAACGCTCAAACTCTCCCGGTGCAACCATGGAGCTTTCCAGATGGATATGGCCGTCAATCAGACTGGGACAAACCACCGCTCCCCCCAGCTCGATCTCCGTCTGTCCTTCATAATCTCCCACTCCCACAATGTAACCATCCTCAATAGCAATGTCCCCATCTTCCAGCTCTGCTGTAAACACATTGACCACTCTGGCATGCTTTAGCACCAGGGACGCCTTTTTCGCCCCTGACGCCGCCAATATCCGTTCTTCTAACATCCGATCCATAAGAAAACTTCTCCTCCCTTTATTTGGCTGCGATCTTTGTAATGGAAGCCGTGATCAGCTTTTTAAACAAAGGTGCTACCCTGTCTGCCGTCTCCTGTACTTCTGCATGGCTTAAAGGCTGGTCCGTAATGCCGCAGGCCATATTGGTGATGCAGGAAATTCCGCAGACCTTCATCCCCATGTGGTTTGCAGCCATTGCCTCACAAGCTGTACTCATTCCAACCGCATCAGCCCCCAGGATGCGGCACATTTTAACCTCTGCCGGAGACTCATAAGCTGGGCCGGTAAGCTGCATGTAAACACCCTCTCTAAGGCCGATTCCTTCTTCCCTTGCTGTCTCTTTGATGATCTGCTGCAGCTTTTTGCTGTAGACATCACTCATATCCGGGAATCTTGGTCCTAAGTCTTCTAAATTTTCCCCAATTAACGGAGAAGGAACAAAGCTTGCGATATGATCCCTTATCAGCATGAAATCTCCCGCCTTAAACTCCTTGTTCACACCGCCGCAAGCATTGGTCAGAAACAGAACCTTTGCGCCTAAAAGACCCATAAGCCTGGCCGGAAGCACTACATCCGTCATTGGATATCCCTCATAGAAATGAACCCGTCCCTGCATGATGACCACCGGAACCTCATTTACATATCCGAATACAAATCTTCCTTTATGGCCTGCCACCGTTGATACGGGGAATCCTTCAATGTCCTTATACTCAATGGAGGCTTCCACCTTTATTTCCTCCGCATACTCCCCAAGTCCGGACCCCAGGATCAGAGCCACTTCCGGGACAAAATCGGTTTTCTCCCGTACACTTTTCAAACAATGATTAAGCTTTGCATATACTTCATTCATACACATTTTTCTCCTTTCATTTTACCGTCCACGTTTTTTGGACATACAGGTATACCCGTAGGGTGGTTCATTTTACTGTCCACGTTTTTTGGACACACAGGTATACCCGCAGGGTGGTTCATTTTACTGTCCACGTTTTTTGGACATACAGGTATACCCTTAGGTGCTTCACATTCCTGTCAGATTTGACTGACATAGGTAGTTACAGTATATCATATTTTCAGATATATCTGTATCTATATTTTGACAAATATGGGGGAATAATGATATACTGTAGGTGTTCGTACTAACCCGGAAGGAACCCTGACGGCGAAGGCGAGGAGAATACGTAAAACGGAAATCCCATGCCTTTTGGTATGGTTTTTTTGTTGCCAGGCAACCCCGCTCCGGCGCGGGAGCCTGCCTTGCAGACTTTGTCTTAAATAAAAGGAATCAAAGCCATGACGGGTACGGACAGAAAGCGAGGATCATTATGAAAAAAGTACTATCAGTATTAATGGCGTTTGCCATGACGGCTTCCCTTCTATCCGGCTGCGCAAAGGGCACCACGGAAAGCACCACGGCAGCCACTGCCCAGGAAAAGGAATCTGCCTCTGAGACGGCAAAGGAAACGTCAGAGGCCCAAAGCCCCGGCGACAGCTATACCTTAAAAATCGGCTCTTTAAAAGGGCCTACCTCCATGGGTCTTGTATGGCTGATGGACCAGTCCGAAAAGGGCACTGCAAAAGGTTCCTATGAATTCACCATGGTGACCGCTGCCGATGAACTCCTTGGAAAAATCGTAAACGGAGACTTGGATGTGGCACTTGTGCCTGCCAATATGGCTTCCATCATTTACAACAAAACCAATCATGGGATAAGCGTCCTTGATATTAACACATTAGGCGTTCTCTATGGGATATCCGCCGATGATTCCATTAAAACAGCCGCAGATTTAAAGGGAAAGACCGTTTACTTAACCGGAAAGGGAACCACGCCGGACTATGCCCTTCAGCATGTGCTTAAGGCCAGCGGCCTGACTGCTGATGACGTAACCCTGGAATATAAATCCGAAGCCGCTGAGGTGGCCTCTATCCTGAAAGAAAAGCCCGACGCAGTAGGCCTTCTTCCCCAGCCTTTTGTAACAGCAGCCATGGCTCAGAATGACTCCCTTAAAATGGTTCTTGATTTAACAAAGGAATGGGATGCCACAGCCGGCGAAAATGGCGGCAGTCTGGTGACCGGAGTTACCATTTGCCGGAACGATGTGATCAAAGACCATGGAGATGCCATCGGCGCCTTTATGGCGGAACACAAAGAATCCGCGGAATTTGCCAATAATCAGGTAGCGGAAACCGCCGCTTTAGTAGCCGCCGCCGGAATCATTGAAAAAGCCCCTGTTGCAGAAAAGGCCATTCCATACTGCAGCATCACCTATGTGGACGGAGACCAGATGAAATCCCTGTTAAGCGGATACTTAAAGGTTCTTTTCGATATGGAACCTGCTTCCGTAGGCGGAACACTTCCGGCCGATGATTTCTACTATATGCCATAATTGGCGGAAAACCTGGTAAGGAGATTTACACCATGAAACCAACAGCCCTCCCGTTTAAAAAGGCCGGCATCATCCTTCTCTGGCTTCTGGCATGGCAGGCGGCAAGCCTGGCAGTGCACAACAGCATCATACTGGTAGGCCCTCTGGAGGTGATCCGGGCATTATGGATCCAGGCAGCCATGCCCGGCTTCTGGAAAACCATTGCCTTCTCCTTTGGAAAGATAAGCCTTGGGTTCCTTCTGGCCTTTGGGGCTGGGATCCTGACCGGGGGCGCTGCCTGCCGTTTTCCTCTTTTAAAGGACTTCCTGGAACCGCTTATGTCTCTTATAAAGTCGGTTCCGGTGGCTTCCTTTGTCATTTTGGCCCTGATCTGGGTAGGTTCCGGAAATCTTTCCGTTTTTATCGCCTTTCTTGTGGTATTCCCCATCATTTACATAAATACCATGGCAGGATTTATGAGTGCCGACCCAAGGCTTCTGGAAATGGCCCGGATTTTCCATATGCAAGGCGGAAAGAAGCTCTTTTACATTTACCGTCCCGCCCTTCTTCCCTATCTTATCAGCGGCTGCCGGGTGGCTTTGGGCATGGGCTGGAAATCCGGCGTTGCCGCAGAGGTGATCGGAGTACCAAACTATTCTATCGGTGAAAAGCTCTATATGGCGAAAATTTATTTAAGTACTGCAGATCTGTTTGCCTGGACCCTGGTTATCATTGCAGTGAGCGCCCTTTTCGAAAAATTCTTTTTATGGCTTTTAAGCCTGGCGGAAACCGGCCGGAAGTCCCATAAAAACAGGAGGTTTAATCCATGGAACTAAAGGTGAATCATCTGTCCAAGTCCTTTGGAACTCTTAACGTATTTACGCAGGTAAATCTTTCCCTCCATTCCGGCCCCATCTACTGTCTCATGGGGTCTTCAGGATCCGGAAAAACCACTTTCTTCCGGATTCTTCTGGGCCTTGAACAGGCTGACTCCGGCTCCATGGCCGGCATGGAAGGCATAAGGGCTTCCGCCGTGTTTCAGGAAAACCGCCTGTGTGAATCATTTACTCCGGTTGACAACATTGTCATGGTGATCCCCGGCCGTTCTTCCCGAAGCAGGAAACAAGCCAGGGATGAGCTTTTACGGCTCCTGCCGGAGGAAGCCTTATCCCGCCCAGTATCCACCCTAAGCGGCGGAATGAAGCGCCGGGTCGCCATTGTAAGAGCACTCTCTGTTCCTTGTGATATGATTTTAATGGACGAACCCTTTACCGGCCTTGATGAAAACACAAAATTGACCGTGATCCGTTATATCAAAGAAAAGACCCGTAACAAGCTGGTCATCATAAGCACCCACCAGGAGGAAGATGTGTCCCTTCTTAATGGTACGCTGATAAATCTGTAAAAACAGGGGCTAAAGCAGGAATTCCTGCTTTAGCCCCTGTTTTTATTCCATATTCAATTCCAAACTTATTTCAGCTTCAAGGTATCCAGAGCCGCCTCGATCTGGCCTTCTACCGCGCTGTCCGGTGATTCCACTGTTCCGGCTGCACTGATGTACTTTTTCGCCGCAGCGTTATAGGTACCGGAAATCGCATAATAGCGAACTCCATCCTGAGGATTTTTATACCGGATGGCGTAACGGAAGGTCTGGCTTCCGTCGCTGCCGTTTTCTACATTATAACGGACAAATTCCATATCCTCTCCACGGCTGACTAATTCCTTGTATTCTTCCATGGTATCCGGATAGACCTCTCTTGCGCCGTCGGCTTCATCCCCTTCTACATAGGTAACTTCCAGCAAATCGCTGCCATTGGGAGAACTGAATGCCACTGCGCTCTCATCTCCATCCTCTTCAATGGTCCAGCCCTGAGGCGGGGTGATCTGATATTTTCCTGATTTGGAAGTAAAGACACCGGAAGATAAGCTTCCTGCATCAGAAGCAGCCTTCTTGGCATCTTCTGTTCCTGTCTCCCCACTCTCAGAGTCTTCCTCGCTTACCGTAGTCTCTTCTGAGCTTTTTGTTTCATCTGCCGCCCCTTTGGTCGTCTCTCCGGCGCCGGCTTCTGTGGAAACATCCTGCTTAGTAGTTTGGGTCTTATCTTTTGATCCACAGGCCGTAGCCGTCATCATGACTGCCATGGCTATGGCAATTACTGCCAACATGTTATTTTTTCTCATTTTTAATCACTCCTCACAATCAATTTCATTTCTGGTGACGAAGAGGATTATAACATTATCTGCATCAAATGTATAGGGGATTAAAGGAACTGAAAGAATCACCAGGAATTCTTAATAATTTTATGAGGAAGCTTCCAAGCCCTCCAGCTCCAGTAATTTCACCTTTATATCAAGACCTCCCCCATATCCTACCAGGCTTCCATTTGCCCCCACTACCCGGTGGCAGGGAATGATGATGGGTATGGGATTGCGGTTATTTGCCATTCCCACCGCACGGCAGCCTTTGGGGTTATGTACCTGAACTGCAATATCCTTATAGCTTCTAGTCTCCCCATAGGGAATCATTAAGAGTGCATTCCAAACCTTTTTTTGAAATTCCGTTCCCTCAGGCTTAAGGGGCAGATCAAACACCGTTCTCTTTCCGGAAAAATATTCCTCCAGTTGACCGACTGTCCTTTCCATCAGTTCTGTCTGCTTCTTAATGGCATTTTCAGGCTCTGACCTTCCAAAATCAATGGCCAGGAGCGCTTCATCGTCACATAGGATGGTAAGAGGCCCTATTTTGCTTTCACAAACTTCCCAGTACTTCATTCCAAATCCCTTCTTTCTCTTATGAGCTGTACAATATTTACATGCCGTTTACTCATGATTGCGAAGCAAGCATGATATGGCGCCGGCTTCAGTTTGCAAAGCAAACAATTTCATTATGAAACCGTGTGCATCACCGATATAATAAGTGTTTTATACTTATTATATCATAAATCCCCCAAAGACAGGATCCTTTCTTTTTAATTATTCCCTGGCAGAGGTATGGGAAGCAAACTTTCTGTTTTTTTAAACATTCCTCATAATTCTTTTAGTTTTTTTATGAAATATTTATGGCTTAGTCAAACTTCCGTCATATTTTCCGCGTATACTTATTATTGTAAAGGAACCCCACCCTTTTAACATTGACTTTTTATTTTTCATACTCAACCGGCAGGAACATTTTATGTACCTGCCGGTTCCTCCCATTTCAGGGACATTTTTCCTCAAAAACCGCGTAAATAAGGGCTTAATAATGAATTTGAAATTTTTTCTAAAATATTGTTGACAAAACCATATCCATCATATATAATAACTCTTGCGTTGCGGAAAAGCAACCAAGAGAAAGACGGAAAATCCTTTCACTATCGGGGTGTGGCTCAGCTTGGCTAGAGTACCTGGTTTGGGACCAGGGGGTCGCAGGTTCGAATCCTGTCACCCCGATTTAAGAGAAAAACCGTCAATGGCATTTTAGTTTCTCTTGCCTTTTGCGGGTGTGGTTCAATGGTAGAACACCAGCCTTCCAAGCTGGATACGTGGGTTCGATTCCCATCACCCGCTTTTGAGTCTGTAGCTCAGTTGGATAGAGCAACGGCCTTCTAAGCCGTGGGTCGGGGGTTCGAATCCCTTCAGGCTCGTTTCACATCTTTGACCAAGGTGTGAAAATTTTATGGTGGGTATGGCGAAGTCGGTTATCGCGCCAGATTGTGGCTCTGGAGGCCCAGGGTTCGAATCCCTGTACTCACCTTTCCCTTTTAGGGAATTTTTTTTTATCATTAGTTTATTGGGCTATCGCCAAGCGGTAAGGCACAGGACTTTGACTCCTGCATTCGTTGGTTCGAATCCAACTAGCCCAGTACGGGATACTAGCTCAGGTGGTAGAGCACTTGACTTTTAATCAAGTTGTCCGGGGTTCGAATCCCCGGTGTCTCATGAAGAAATCGGATAGGCCGGGAAAGCAAATTTTTCCCGGCTCTTTTTCTGTTTTACCTGACAAGAGGATCTTCAAATGTCAAATGAATTGCCTATCTCCTATTTCGTGTATTCATTATGTACATTTATTTCGCACATTTATTTCGTACATTTATATGCTTTTACGTTTCTGCCTTGAACGTCTTATTTGCCGTTTCTGGCCTACCAATCAGCCATCTCTTACATTCTCCCACCCCGCGGCTATATAAGGCCAAATGGACCCTTTAAAGGCGGTTAACGGGCTCTTTCTCTTCTATATTAATAGTAACTCATATTTTTCCTGAATCATTAGCATTTAAGGCTTAAGCAAAGAAGCTTTATCTCCTATGGAGCGTCTGGCCGGCATGAGCAGCCTTTGGGAAAATAACCCGTGAGACAATGCCAATAGAAAATAATCCCACACATAAAGAAGCGTTTATCGGATGCCGAAATAACCAAACAAATAAGGGCTGTATAAAAGTAATATGGATTGTTTATCTGTCTCAAAAAAACTATAATAGGATTCATAGGATTCACTCCACTCTCCTCTCTAATTTGTACATAAAAAGAGAGGACAGGCAAGTAAATAACAAATATAATGTAAATGAAAGGATTGATTTTATGGAATGGATTGAGGGATTAAACAAGTCAATTAACTATATCGAGGAACATCTGACGGAAGATATAGACTATAAGCAAGTAGGGAAAATAGCCTGTTGTTCTACCTATCATTTTCAGAGAATGTTCGCATATATGGCCAATGTATCTTTATCAGAATATATCAGGCGCAGGCGTATGTCCCTGGCGGCGGTGGATCTGCAGAGCGGAGACAACAAAATCATTGATGTTGCTCTTAAATATGGCTATCATTCTCCAACTGCATTTAACCGGGCATTTCAAAGCATACATGGAGTAGTACCATCTCTTGTAAAAGAAAGCAGTGTTTCCGTAAAATCATATCCACCCATTAGTTTCAAAATTACAATAAAAGGAGTGGACGAATTGAATTATCGAATTGAGAAAAGGGGACTGTTTCGGATTGCAGGCACAGCACAACCGCTGCACCGTGAAATTGAGAAGAATTTTGAAATTGTACCTCAAATGTGGAACAAGGCTGCTATTGACGGAACAATCCCTAAATTAGCCGCCATGGCGGACGGATACCCCCGGGGAATATTGGGAGTCAGCGTCTGTAATGACTTGGAAGAATGGCGGTACTTTATCGCCGTCGCCAGTACCAAGGAAATTGATGATACTTTGGAAGAATATGTTGTTCCTCCTTTCACCTGGGCTATATTTTCCGGAGAAGGTCAATGCCCGCAAGCAATACAAGATTTAGAGAAACGCATTGTCACCGAATGGCTTCCCACTTCTGGGTACGAATACGATAATGGACCGGATATTGAGGTCTATTTAAGCCCTGACCCTCAAAACGCAAAATTTGAAATATGGATACCCGTTGTAAAAAAATAATCAGGAGAACGTCTTGGATAGACCAAATGAAAATTTTACTGTTTTTCTGAAAACAGTAGACGATCGTTATAAAGATTTCGTTATGGAAACAAATGATTACCTTACAAAAAACAAATGTAAATGTGAAATTAAAACTGCTAAAAGTGGATTTATCACTTCATACAAGATGGATACTACAAAAAAGGTGCTGGCAACTTTTGTATCTCGGAAAACCGGAATGAGATTACGAATTTATCCGGAGCACTTGAAAGCTTATGAAATTTTTTTGAATACTTTACCAGACAAAATGAAGAAAGAAATCAAAGATGCATCTGTATGCAAGCGGTTAATAAACCCAGAGGAATGTAACCCTAAATGTGTCATGGGATATGACTTCTTTTTAGATGGTGAACATTATCAAAAATGCCGTTACATGGCATTTATGCCTGCTTTAAGCGAAAAAAACAACCCATATATCAAAACCTTTTTAGAAAATGAGTTGAACCATAATAACCCCATTTAACAGCAGCCGGCCATTAAGTAACATACACTGCTGTTTATAGAAGTATCCCAAAGTTTTCCCAAACCTCCAAACTGATGAAAAACAAAATCACTCAGTTTGGAGGTTTATTTTATGATAAAAGGAAGAAAGGATACGTCTCCTGAAGACAGGCTCTGATTTCAAGTCATTGAGCTGCACTCTCCTTTATTTCCATTGCTCACCGGAATCTTATTAGTTTCCAGATTGTCACACATTTTTGATAATACTTCACAGAATACAGCGATTTCGTCTTCCGGTATGCCGGCGCAGATAAGCTCTTCAAACTGCTGAAAAACTTTTCTTGTTTCTTCAGCTTCAGCAAGCCCTTTTTCTGTAAGGCTGATGAGAAAGGAACGTCTGCAGTCCGGATTGTTTTCCCTCAGAAGGAACCCCATATCTTGCAGTTTGTCTATATTTCTTGACATGGTGGCAGCATCGAAACAGCATCTGTCTGCAAGTTCTTTTTGGCTGATATGGTCCTTTTGCAAAAGATTGTATAAAATCCTGGCATGTCCCTGCCCCGGCGTTAATCCGATATTTGACAGAAGCGGAGAAATAATCTGTTTCCTGGCCTTTTCTTCACGAACCAATAGTTCTCTCACATTGTGTCGCTTCATATATTTTGTCATTCCTTTCCCTTTGCTCAAGGCACAAACAAATCATGAGAAATGTTGTGCCTCTCTGCTCTTTGTTTTATAATTACTGGCTGGAATACCTCATCACTCTAATTCAAACTGCCCGGTATGCAGTTGATAATATTTCCCTTTTTCCTGCAGCAATTCGTCATGGCTGCCCCGTTCAATAACCTCTCCTTTTTCAAGGACCAGGATAGCGTCTGAGTTTCTTACGGTGGAAAGCCTGTGGGCGATAACGAATACTGTCCGGTCCTTCATGAGAGCATCCATACCCTTTTCAATGAGTTTTTCCGTTCGTGTATCAATGGAGCTGGTGGCTTCGTCCATGACAAGGACAGGCGGCTGTGATATGGCAGCTCTGGCAATGGCAATCAACTGCCGCTGCCCCTGGGATAAATTGCTGCCGTCGCTTTCCAGAAGGGTATCGTAGCCATTTGGAAGACGTCTTATAAAAGAATCCGCATTTGCAATTTTTGCGGCGGCCAATATGTCTTCATGGGATGCATTCAGTCTTCCATACCGGATATTATCGGCAATGCTTCCGGTAAATAAGTGGGTTTCCTGAATGACCAGAGAAATGGAACGCCTTAAATCATCTTTTTTTATGTTCCTGATATCAATTCCATCGTAGGTTATGGCACCTTCATTTAATTCATAAAACCGGTTGACCAGATTGATAATGGTCGTCTTGCCCGCTCCGGTAGAGCCAACAAATGCGATCTTCTGACCAGGCTTGGCGTACAGGCTGATGCCGTTTAAAATAGTATTTCCGCCTGTATAACCGAAAACTACATCGTGGAACCGGACATCTCCCTTTAAAGGGACCAAAAGATAGCCCCAATCCCGGTCAGGAACTTTCCAGGCAAAGGAACCGGTATAGATATCCGTTTCCTTCAGGCTGCCATCTGCCTCCTGCACCACCCTCTTTAAGGTGACGGTTCCTTCGTCGGATTCAGGCTCTTCCTCCATCATATTAAAAATCTTTTCCGCACTGGCAAGCGCTACCATGAGAAAATTGATCTGCATGGTAAACTGGTTCATAGGCATGGCACTTTGCCTGACATAAACCAGATAGGATGCCAGGGTTCCCATATTGATCAGACCTGACAGGGCAAACAATCCGCCCACACAGGCAGAAATGGCATAATTAATGTAAGAAAGGGAAACAATCGTGGGAACGGTAATGCCCGTATAGGTGGCAGCCATTGTGGAGGAAACTCTCAGCTTCTCACTCAGCTCACGGAATTTTTCAAAATCCTGTTTTTCATGGCGGAAAATCTTTTCCACCTTCTGCCCCTCCACCATTTCCTCTACATAGCCATTGATGTTGCCAAGGTTCTTCTGCTGCTCTGCAAAATATTTTTTGCTCAGCTTTCCATTGCGACGAATATATATTAACATAACCAGAAGAAAAAATACAACAATTAATGACAACTGCCAGTCCAGGAGAATTAACATGATAACGGTACCTACGGAAGTAATAAAGCTCTGGATCAGCAATGTAAAGCTGTTATTAAGGGCTTCTGAGATGGTGTCAACATCATTTGTAAAGTGGCTCATCAGATCCCCGTGTGTGTGGCTGTCAAAAAATTTCAAGGGCAGTTTCTGGGTATGACGGAATAAATCTATCCTTATTTCGCTGACCACCTGCTGGGAAACGTGAACCATCATCCGGCTATAAAGCAGACAGGCTATGGCTCCCGCCAGATAGATCAGTCCCATTATAAAAATCATTCTGACAAGTCCGGATATATTGCCCGGAAGAATATAATCATTTATGACCGGCTTCAGCAAATAGGTTCCCATTATTCCGGAAAATGCACTGACGGTTACCAGGATCGCGATGAACAGCATGGAAAGTTTGTAATGGCCGATGTATCTCAAAAGCTTCCCAAGAGTTTTTTTTGTGTCTCTGGGTCTTGCGTGTCCGGTATTCTTCATAAGGCCTGGCTGCCTCCTTTCTGCTGGGAAAAATAAATATCCTGATAAATTTCATTATCGGCCAGCAGTTGTTCATGGGTTCCAATGGCATTTATTCTTCCGTCATCAAGGATAATGATCTGGTCAGCATCCATGACAGAGGAGATCCGCTGGCTGATGATGATCTTTGTCATACCGGGAAGGGATTTATCCAGACCCTCTTTTATTTTTGCTTCCGTTGCGGTATCAAGGGCGCTTGTGGAATCGTCCAGAATAAGCACCTTGGGTGCCTTTAAAATTGCTCTTGCGATACAAATACGCTGTTTCTGCCCGCCGGAGACATTGACGCCTCCCTGCCCCAGCTCCGTCTCATAGCCATGGTCCAGACGGCCGATAAATTCATTGACACAGGCAATGCTGCATGCTCTTTCGATCTCTTCATCCGTTGCATCCTCCTTTCCCCAGTAAAGGTTTTCCTTTACCGTGCCGGAAAAAAGGGTGTTTTTCTGCAATACCATTCCGATGGAATCCCTTAAATGATCCTGAGTATATTCATATATGGGATGGCCGTCAATGGTAATATTGCCGGAGGTCACCTCATAGAGCCTTGGAATCAACTGCACCAGGGTACTTTTGGCAGCACCTGTCTGACCAATGATTCCAACGGTCTGTCCGGGGCCGATCTCAAAGGAAATATCGGAAAGCACATATTCTTTTGCCTCTTCCTTGTATTTAAAATATACGTTTTCAAACCGGATCCGTCCTTCTTTGATGGTGATATCCTTTGCACGATCATCATTGATGATCGGTTCCTCCTCTAAGACTTCCGAAATCCTTTTCCAGGAGGTCAGAGAACGGGTGAACAAAAGAAAAACATTGGAAAACATCATAAGGGAATTAAGCACCTGCAGCACATAGCTTAGAAAGCTGGTCAGGGCACCTACCTTCATTCCACCGACCATAACAAGGTTTCCGCCAAACCACAGGATACTTAATATGGTCCCGTACATAACAAACTGTAAGGCAGGCATATTTAAGGCCGCCAGGGAAAAAGACCTTTCAGAGGAATTCTGTAAGTTCATGTTTCCCTCTTTAAATTTACTTATCTCATAATCTCCCCGGACATAAGCCTTTACCACACGAATGGCTATCAGATTCTCCTGAATGACCCTGTTTACAAGATCAACGGCTCCCTGCATCTTTGCGTACAGGGGTCTTACGTTTTTAATAATTGTATATAAAATGACGGCCAGTACGGGAGCCGCAATTAAAAATACCACAGCCAGTTGGGCATTCAGCCTGAAAGAAACGATCAATGCTGTCATCATCATCACTGGGGAACGGAAACCGGGACGCATTCCGTTTGTAATGGAATTCTGGATTGTGGTAATATCGCTTGTAAGCCTTGTTACCAGAGAAGGGGTGCTGAACCGGTCCGTGTTTGCAAAGGAATACGTCTGCATTTTCTGAAATTCAGCCATTCGGATCTGAGCCCCCACACCATTTCCGCAGATGGCGGTATACCGGGCGCATGCATGACCCAGAAAGAGAGATATAACCGCAAAGAACACCATCTGAAAGCCCTTTAAAAATATGTAATTTTTATCACCGTTTGCAACTCCCACATCAATGATGTCAGCCATAATCATGGGGATAACTAATTCAAAAATGGTTTCAGCCTCAATACAGACTATTGCAAGAATAAATTCTTTTTTATACTTTTTTGCATAAATAAATAGGTTTTTCATGTCAGGCTCCTGGATTAGTTGTTATGACAATTATTGCATTAACAACAATTGCGTATATAACTATTATATCCAGCTTCCTTGAATTGTCAATAGATGATAGGAACATTTACCCGGGATCAGAAAAACGCCTTATCCGTAACGTGTAAAATCTTCGAGATAAGACGTCTTAATTGACTTTCTTATGAGAGATTCCGGTAAGGTTGTCCCACTTTTTAACCAGCGTTTTAAGGTCTACCCCGGTCTACCCCGGAAAAGACATATTTTTTTTAAGACAGCCGGAATTTCTTGTAAAATCAAAGTCCGGCGATCTATTAATAAGAGCGCAAGACAGGATTCGGACCTTGGCAAGGTACTTTCCTTATTATAACTAGTATATCACAGTCACTTTATCCGCATAAACACTGGATCTTTCCATTTTCGTATACACTCAAATATATCGTAGTACCTTTAATTACTTTAGTAAAACTTTAAGTAATTTTGTTCTTTCCTGCTTAGAATTGTAGGGCCGATTGGACCGGTGGGTACGGGCATCGATTTGCCACGTATACTTAGGGCATTATCAATAAGCTTTTTATCAGACGGGATTCAGCTCTATTTAGTACTGATGAAAGAAAAACACCAGCCCTATTATGTGATGGATAAGGTATAATTATTGACCTATTACATCGAACAGACTGGGAAATGAGCAAAGTTTCACTGGAATTTCCATGGACTTGATGATAAAATTATTATATGCGTAATGTTCATTTCAAGAGAGAACAAGCAAAATTTATATGCTCCGCTATGTTCCAATTTAGGGAGGGAGAAGAATTGGTGAAAAAAATTTTTCAGTTAAAAATCATTTTATCTGTAATTAGCGTTGCCTTGATTTTACTGGGCGTGTTTTTATCAATACAATCGGAGCAGGTAAAAAACGATCCCAACTATACAATGGCAGTAGCGAGGATTTCACGGATTAATAGGGTAAATGTTGGCAACGAGCACATGAATCATACGGTATACGTAGATTTTGTGCACCAGGGAAACAGCTACAAAGACATAAACCTAGGCTATTACGACAACAGCATGGTAGAGGGATTATATATTCGCATTTATGTGAATATTGACAATCCCTATAACATCACTGTCAGAGCTGCCAACATCTCCTCTTTCATTCCGATACTGGTAGGCGCATTCTTTTTAGGCGTAGCCTTTTTGACGGATAAACTTGCGGGGTATCCCAATGAGAAAAAAAGGGCATTAATGCCAGGGGTAGTGTTTGTGTTAATTGCTCTTTTCTTTGCTCCCTTTGCACTCCCTAAATATTTCGACGACAATAATTATACCCGGATTCAAGCAGATATCACAAATATTGTTACGACACCTAATATAATCAACAACAAGCCTACACTGGAAACGGTAGTTTATGTAGACTACACATATGATAATGTCTATTACAAAAATATACCTTTACCATACTATGAGTCCAGCATGTTAAAAATGGATAAGACTGAGATCGTTGTGGATCGGCGCAATCCATACAGGATAGAAGTTCATACAAGCAAGATGGTTACCGTGGTGTTTGGTATATTTTCCGGATGCTTTCTGGTTATTGGACTTCTGTTAATGGGCAAAAATGCTGAGACCAGCCCTCTATCGAGTTGGATGTACAATCCTGCGCCAATGTATCGATGGTTTGGAGGAATCATGATGGGGCTAGGCGTTACCGCTGGTATTTATGGCCTCATTAATCCCAACAGCGTTATTTTCAGCAGTGCACAGGTACAAACCTCTACGAATGGAACGGCTGCCATAAGTACCACCGGGACTATCCTATATATTTCCTTTTTCCTAATATTGCTGGGAGGTATTTTTTTCACAGTTGGCCATCTCTTTATCAAGCAGAGCAGGAAAAGGAATAAAAAGGTGACAGACTTATGATATGCGTTTTTTGTACAAGGCAGCAAGATGTTGGAGAAGCAGCCGTCAAAGGGTTATTTTGTAGCGTTTTGGGGCTTGTAAACGCAAGAAAAAATAACAATGTCGTTGATGTTTAATGAAAGTCCGTTTAATAACTCATATGCAACATTTGATTCAGCCATCAATAGTCTTCTAAAACAAGTCTCCGACTTTCTCCAATATTAAACCTCTTTATCTTTGTTTCCAAAACCGACGATGTTCCGATTATTAGCACTCGCTTCCTCATGGCTCTCTTTCCTGCTTCTTCGTGTGTATAGGTATTAGCGGCAGCATAGCACCATAGTAGAATTGTTAGCCATTGCGGCTCTGCCGTTTCGTAGCATAAAGGTTAATTTATATCCATGACAGTGTAGAAATATTTACCAAGCCGCATACTGGCATTATTAAAACAACCGAGTTTTTATATAATATGGAGGGAATGGAACGTGAAAAAATTAACATATGGTTCTTTGATGATAGGAATTTTTTTTGGTTGTATATGCTATACTGTATGCTCATTCTTTGTTGATACCTATTTCTCTGCTTTATTGGGATTATCCACAGGAATTATATACTTTTTGATTTTTTGTATATGGGGTACTATTAATGCCAAAAAGCAAGAAAGGATATTATCGGAATACGGGAATGACTTTTTATTCAACGAAACAGTCAATTATTATAGTGATAATGGACTGTTAAATGGATTGCTTGTCTTGACGGAAGAAACATTGTTTTTTATTGCAACCGAAAAGATAGAGATCAAAATTGATTATCCTTTACATCAAATTGCTGAAATAGAGTTTATTAAAATATTCAAACATATTACAGGACTCAGTATCTTCATTCGAGCCAACTTACCATGAAACCATTCTTGCAAATCCGTAAAAAGGGCGCAAAAGATAGCTTAAGCTAATTACTCTTGAAAGGGATCTTGACTATCTGATACTTCTTGGATAATTACAATAGGATCAGATATTAACCCGTATTTTTCATCTTCTGGATAAGTAACAGCTATTGAAGGCTGTTCACCTGCAAACTCTATCATGCTTTCCATAGAGTCCCATTTTGTACACAGAAAAAAATGTGCATATTGTCCTTGTTCAATAATTTTTAAATAGGCTCCCTGATTTCCTTTTATAGCAAGAGTCTCTTTCACACCTGTTTCATATTCATATTTTTCAAATTGATCTTTCATATTAAGAGGCACGATTCCATGCCATGTTCTTGAAACCATAATTCATAATCCTCCTTTATACTTATAAATAATGAGGGCTTTATTTAAAGAGCAATACGTTCATTATACAAGAAAACACATAAAAATACTACAATACATTATGATAAAGGAGAAAAACATTTCGGGTCAAGTGGCGTGTTGATAAAGTCGTTTTAATATTTTTCCAATAAATAAGACTGCATATTTATTTAAAACAAAAAGACACACAGTAAACATCTGCGTGTCATAGAAGCTCTAAAATTATATGGAGAAAATGGGGATAACTCAAAATGCAACTCCCCTGCATCATGCTTATTTTGTTTACACCCTCTTATGGATTTCATATGCCGCCCATGCTATCACATCACCAGCAAAAGCACTCCCAACGCCTATTGCAAGCAGAAAAACAACAATATGATGTGCATTATACATTGCAGAACCAAACACATCAATATAAATAAGAATTGCGAGTAGCAAGAGCAATATAAATACATATATAGGAATGAGCTTAATCATTATTCTTTTTACTTTGAAACAAAGGAAAAGTTAAACAGCAAAAAATATAACAGCAATTGTTACAAGTATTATCATTGTTTTGAGATGACCATCCATAATGAAATACCTCCGCTAATATAAATAAAATGTTCACAACAAAAATTTTCGCTTTGGCTCACCCTCCAGTTAAAATTTTATAGCATTACTTTTATGGCTTTATTGTAGCACAAACAAAATAAGTTTTAAACAATAAATATACTATAATATGCAATGTAGAAATATTTTCTTGACTTTGCCAACAGCCCCCAAATGGCCCGTGGTTCCTATCTTGCTCAACTTATTCGTTAAGTGGCACTTGCTTATAGCATTATATCATGCAACAGGCTCAACAGGAAAATTCATCGTATTCCATGCCGCAATGCCGCCTGTCAACTCTAAAACATCGAAACCGTTTTCCAACAATATAACGGCAGCTTTGGCAGCCATATTGCACCAAGTATCCCAACAATACACAACAATAATTTTATCCTTTGGCAATTCACCCAGCCGATCTGCGAGATCTTTCAGCGGGATGTGTTTTGCGCCAGCTACTTTCTGCTTCATCACTTGAGGCGGTGCATTGCGCACATCGACGACCAAAAACTTATCCGGTTCCGCCTTCGCAGCCATGGGAAAATCCATAGGACTGATGGTACTCTCAACTTTTGCTTTAAAATAATCAATTACTTTAAGGACCTTTATTTATGTAAACAAAAATAGGATTCCCAAAACTCGGAAACCCTCATAAATACTATATTTTCTAAAGAGCGCGAGACGGGACTCGAACCCGCGACCCCGACCTTGGCAAGGTCGTACTCCACCAACTGAGCCACTCGCGCTTATTTCTCTTCTATTTTGAAAGTTTTCATATACCCTCAAAACCACACATTGCTATATATCTATCTTCATCCGTT
>NZ_BRYH01000013.1:0-45634 GCF_054772055.1 Lacrimispora brassicae
AGAACGGATGAAGATAGATATATAGCAATGTGTGGTTTTGAGGGTATATGCAGTAAGTTATAGTGCATAATACGGAATTTTAATGCGTAAATCCAGGTGTGGGTTTGCGCTTTTTTTAATTTATATTTAAGAAATTCCTTGTTCTTTTTGAAATTTGTTTTCTTTGAAATATAGAAGATGTATTGCATTGAAAAGGATTTCAGGGTAAATTAAGAGAGATGAGTTATGCTTTATAAACGTTTTAAAGAATAAGCCTTTTTTAGAATTAAGGAGATGTATGAGATGAAGAGAGAACAGGATGTCACCCGGATATTAATGGTTTGCCTTGGAAATATATGCAGGTCTCCCATGGCAGAGTTTGTCATGAAGGATATGATAGAAAAGGAGCAGTTAGGCAATCATTTCTATGTTGCATCAGCGGCTACAAGCACGGAAGAGATCGGGAATCCGGTGCACCATGGGACAAGAGAAAAGCTTAAAAAACATGGAATTTCCACAGACGGAAAATATGCGGTACAGTTATCCAGGAAGGATTATGATAAATACGATTACCTCATTGCCATGGAACAGAGAAATATGACAAACATGCTTAAGATCCTGGGCGGGGACCCGGAAGGAAAGGTAAGACGGCTTTTGGACTTTTCTGCGGCTCCAAGGGATATTGCGGACCCATGGTATACCGGGGACTTTGACCGTACCTATGATGATGTCTATAAAGGATGCCAGGCGCTTCTGGCGTATATGCTGGATCAGGAATCAGCAAAGAATTACAGATAGCAGGGGGATTTTTATGAAAAGACTTAATTTTGTTGTAGTGGGCTCCGGATGGAGATCCCTGTTCTATGCCAGGATCGCCAAAGCTTATCCGGATTGTTTTAATCTGGCAGCATTTCTTTGCCGGACAAAAGAAAAGGCGGCATGGATAGAGGAGGAAACCGGAATCAGGGGGGTAACAAGCCCAGAGGAATGTCTCTTAGAAAAACCGGATTTCATTGTTGTAGCTGTAAATAAGGATTCTATTTTTCAGGTGACAAGGGAATGGGCGCTGAAAGGATATCCTGTGCTCTGCGAGACTCCTGCAGCCATGGAATCAGGAGATCTGGAGGAGCTTTGGCGCATTCATACTCAGGAAGGCGCAAGGATTCAGGTGGCAGAGCAGTATTTTAAATATCCGATTTTTGATGCGGCCATTGAGATTGTAAAGCGGGGATATCTTGGAGATCCGTATATGGTCAATCTATCGGCAGTCCATGACTACCATGGAGCCAGTCTGATCAGGCGGTTTTTAGGGACCGGCTTTGAGAATATGAAGCTCTACGGAAAGAAATTCCTGTATCCGGTGGTGGAAACGGATTCCAGATACGGGGTAATTGAAGACGGCAGGATGAGTGAGAGGGAACGGGTCAGGCTGACATTTGAATTTGAAGGGGGAAAAACAGCTTTTTATGATTTTAACGGCATACAATACCATTCCAGAATCAGGAGCCGCCATTTAAATGTTCAGGGAGCCAGAGGAGAACTGGATGACTGGACGCTGCGTTATGTAGGAGAAGATAACTGCTCCAGGGAGTATCAGATCATAAGAGAACCCTTTGAAACAGGGAGGGGAGTTAAGGGAATCTGCATGGGGCAGGAACAGCTTTACCGGAATCCGTTTTTTGAGCTGGGGAAAGCCAATGGGCTTCCTCAGGATGAAACGGCCATAGGAACCCTTATGCTTGGGATGAGACGGTTTATTGAGGAAGGCGTGGAGGTTTATCCTCTTGCAGAGGGATTGCAGGATGCTTATGTAAGGATCCTTATGGAGCAGGCTCTTAAAAGTGGTCAGACTGTGGAATCAAAAACACAGGTCTGGGGCTGATGGAAAAGAGGCAGGCTTTTTCCGTAAGGTTAAAAGGCCCGCCCCATTCTGTTGTCATAAAGGACTGTCATATATTATCATCGTCAATGATGGTGAGATTAAAGGATTCACAGGACAAATCCACATCCCTGCCTGCCTTTTTAGGAGGATTAATGAAACGGATGATGGGACGCAGAGAAAATCCCGGTGTGTTATCTTTGACAACCGCTGAGCTTCCGTCACTGAGATGAACGATGGTACCGATGGGGTATGCGGAAACACAATGAAGGAAGGCAGTCAGCAGCTCCGGATCAAAATGGGAATTGGAACAGCTTGTGAGATAGTCAAAAATTTGTCTGGGAGACCATGCTTTCCGGTAGGGTCTGGTGGAATTGAGAGCGTCATATACATCTGCAATGGCCAGGATCCGGGCATAAAGGGGAATATCCTTACCTGAAAGACCAAAGGGATATCCGGTTCCGTCAAATTTTTCATGATGGGTCTGGACTCCCTGCAATACCGCCTGGGATATCACCATGTGTTCACTCAGCTTTTTATAGGATAAGCTGGGGTGCTGCTTCATGATTTCAAATTCACCGCTGGTTAAGGGCCCTGTCTTGTTGGTAATATCAATTGGAATATCCGTTTTTCCAATGTCATGAAGAAGACCGCAAAGAGCCAGGTCATTTAAATTGGAAATGGAAAGTCCGATGTATTTTCCTAATAAAACGCTTAAAATGCCTACATAAAGGCTATGAGAATAGGTATAACCGTCATAATCCCTGATATCAATCATCTGAAAGAGATACTTGTCTTTATTCAGGACGTTCATAACAACGGATTCGGCCACTTTGGTAATCTCCGCATATACCTGTCTGCTGGATTGAAAGGTAAATTTTTTCAAACTTTGGTCAAAGACATCACGGATGCTTGTCAGTATTTTTGCTTTTAATTCCGGCTCGACGAAGTCTTCAGGCTCAATGCCTTCCGTAAGCGCCGTGCGGATATAAGCTCCTTGAATTCCGATTATTTTCATGCGGTTGATCATACGTTCACTTAATTTGCAGCCAGTTACTGCAAAAGGAAGCATTGGGTTTATTCCCGGGATGTTTCGGGCTAATTCCATACCTTCAGTCACTTTCTCAATAGGAAGATAAATCAATTCTTTCACCTCAACAGACCAAAACGCAGTCTCTTCTTTCTGTTCCTTAAATTCCTTTTTTATGCTGTCAGTAAATTCCTTTTTTTGTTAAAGTTGGAAATATATGCACAATGACACATTAAATTATAGTTGGAATTGACAAATGCGTCAATGGAAATTTGCATTTTAGACACTAGTATGGCAGAGAAAAATCAAGGAATATTTCGTGCAAAATATTTATTTAATCTTTAAAATCTATCAATAATTGGATTGACTCAGAGAGGGTCATAGAGTAGTCTTTTAAGTAGAAAATCAAAGAAGGGGGATCTTATGATTGAAATCTTAAACGGTATCCATGAGACCATCCATTATGAGTGTTCATTGGGGCTTCGCCTGTACCATAACGTGAATTATGAGGATTATCCGGACCACTGGCATGGGGGAATTGAAGTGATTATGCCAGTTATAGGCGGATATGAGGTCATAGTAGGTGAGGAAAATTATGCCCTTGAAAAGGAAGACATTATCCTGATCCATTCCGGCGTGATCCATTCTTTAAAGGCACCTCCTGTGGGAGAGCGTTACATCCTGCAGTTTGATACAGCCCTTCTTTACCATTTAAAAGAGATGGAGACCTTGCTTCACATGATTCCTCCGGTAATATTTATGAGGAAGAAGGACAAGGGATCCCTTCATGGGTTTGTAAAGGAAAAGCTTGATAAAATCATTGAAGAATACCAGGGAACCAGCGGTTTTAAGGAAGCCTCCATCTATGCGGCCCTCATTGAGATCTACGTGGAACTGGGGAGAAATAAGGTCTGGCTGGATGGGGGCGGCAGGCAGATCCACGGCGTGAAGCAGCAGGAATATTTTGAAGCGGTCATGAGCGCCTGCACCTATATCAATCATCACTTCACGGAGAATCTGACCCTGGGGGAAGTGGCCCGGATAGGCGGATTTTCCAAGTATCACTTTACCAGGATCTTTAAACAGTATATGAATATGACTTTTTATGAATATTTAAACTCCATGCGGATAAAAAAGGCTGAGGAGCTTTTATATAACCAAAGGGAAATGAGCATCACTGAGGTTGCCATGGGTTCCGGCTTTTCATCCATGAGCGCATTTAACCGTACCTTTAAGACGTTAAAGCACTGTTCTCCAAGGGACTACAGAAAGATCAGACGGCAGACATATAAGACAGAAGGATAAAAACCAATAAAAGCATTTACAGCTCCTCTTACAGGAAGGCCGGATTTCCGGCGTATTTCTGTATGAGGAGTTTTTGTTTTATGGTAAATTGCGGGATCGTCTGCTTTGCAGGTCCGTTGTTCCGGAAAAAGCAATATCTGCACGGTTGGAAGCAAGAATTGAGATGCCTGATCCGCCATGGAATGCTATGATGAAATCACGAGGAAAAGAACAGCCGGATGGCAACGTATAAGATGAAAAGGAGAGGGTGAATTTCATGAATCAGGATAAGCAGAAGGAATACAGGAAAAGGGCAAAAGAACTGGTGGCGGAAATGACACTGGAGGAAAAGGTTTCACAGACCGTGCACAGTGCAGCGGCGATTCCCAGACTGGGAATCAAAGGCTATAACTGGTGGAACGAGGGGCTTCACGGCGTGGCCAGGGCAGGGGTGGCGACGGTGTTTCCTCAGGCCATTGGCCTGGCGGCAAGTTTTGATGAGGAGCTGCTTCTGGAGGTGGCTGATGCGGTTTCCACAGAGGCCAGGGCAAAGTTTCATATGCAGCAGAAATTCGGAGACAGGGACATTTACAAAGGCCTTACGTTCTGGGCGCCTAATGTGAATATTTTCAGGGATCCGCGATGGGGGAGGGGACATGAGACTTTTGGAGAGGATCCTTATTTGACCTCACGAATGGGGGTCAGCTTTATTAAAGGGCTTCAGGGAGATGATGAGGATTATATGAAAGCTGCGGCCTGTGCCAAACATTTTGCAGTCCACTCAGGCCCGGAGGATGAGCGCCATTCCTTTGATGCGGTGGTGTCAAAGCAGGATATGTTTGAAACCTATTTACCTGCTTTTGAGGCCTGTGTAAAAGAGGGGAAGGTGGAGGCGGTCATGGGTGCCTATAACAGGACCAATGGGGAACCCTGCTGTGGAAGCAAAACCTTGCTTAAGGACATTTTAAGGACTGCCTGGGGATTTGAAGGGCATGTAACTTCCGACTGCTGGGCTGTCAAGGATTTTCATGAACACCATGGGGTCACAGGCTCTGCCCTGGAGTCTGCCGCCCTGGCAATGGAAAACGGCTGTGATTTAAACTGCGGAAGCCTGTTTTTATATCTTACGGAAGGGGTGAACCGGGGGCTGGTGTCTGAGGAACGGCTAAATGAGGCAGTTGAACATCTGATGATGACCAGGCTGAAGCTTGGGATGCTTGAGGAGCCGGAACGTACCGGGTACAGTAAAATCACTTATGAGGACAATGATACAAGGACCCATAAGGAGCTGAATTTCAAAGCTTCCAGAAAGTCTTTTGTGCTGCTGAAAAATGAGGGGCATATGCTTCCTCTTGATAAAACCAGAATAAAGACCATTGGTATCATCGGACCAAACAGCAACAACCGAAAGGCACTCATAGGAAATTATGAAGGCACTGCTTCCAGGTATTATACCATTTCCGAGGGAATTCAGGATTATGTGGGAGAGGATGTCCGCGTTATGGTTTCAGAGGGCTGTCATTTATGTAAACCAAGAGTCAGCGGCCTGGGACAGGAAAATGACCGCTTATCAGAGGTCCGGGGAGTATGTGAGGCCAGCGATGTGATCATTGCCTGCATGGGCCTGGATTCCAGCCTGGAAGGGGAAGAGGGGGATGAGGGAAATGAGTTTGCCAGCGGGGACAAACCCAATCTATTCCTTCCGGGATTGCAGCAGCAGGTACTGGAAGAGATCCATAAGAGCGGCAAGCCTGTGGTTCTGGTTCTGCTGTCCGGAAGCGCCCTGGCGGTACCCTGGGCCGATGAACACATTCCCGCCATCATGGAATGCTGGTATCCTGGGGCTCAGGGAGGCCGTGCCCTGGCCGCCGTACTGTTTGGGGATTATGCACCGGAGGGGAAGCTTCCCGTCACCTTTTACCGGAGCACAGAGGAGCTTCCCGCCTTTACGGATTATTCCATGAAGGGCAGGACCTACCGTTACATGGAGCAGGAGGCCCTTTACCCCTTTGGTTACGGGCTTTCCTACACGGATTTTTCCGTAAGGGATGGGGCTTTAAGCCTGGACCGGATAGGGAAAGGGGATACTCTGACCGTAAAAGCGGTGCTAAAGAATGAAGGCCTCAGGAAGGGAGCGGAAACCTTGCAGGTATATGTTAAATCCTGTAGATCCCAAACGCCCAATGCCCAGCTTAAGGCATTTATAAAGGCAGAGCTGGAGCCGGGGGAGGAACGAGAATTACAGGTGACCATTTCGGACAAAGCCTTTGCCCTGAGGGATGAACATGGAGACCTGGTGATGGAGGCCGGCACGTACAAGGTATATGCAGGGACGCAGCAGCCGGATAAACGAAGCCAGGCACTTACTGGGAAGACGCCGGAATGGCTGACAATATCCGTGGATCAGCGTACCGTCCTGGAAAAATGCTGCATTTGAAAACCATAGGCTTGTCCTCCCGTTTCCTGTGCCTTCCCCACCCCCATGGATGAGTGCCCCTGGAGGAAGAGGAAGCCCTGTTGTTTCGGAAAAGTGATTCATCAAAAAAACAGTGAGGATAACCATTCATACTTGCCACACCTCCTGCATAAGTATGTAAAAACGTCCTAGCAGGGGGATTTTCTTGAAGGAATATATTGAAGAACGCGCGGTTGCGATCGCCAACTACATCATAGACTATCATGCGACCGTGAGGCAGACCGCGAAGAAGTTTGGGATATCCAAATCTACGGTACATAAAGATGTGACGGACCGACTGGAACACATCAATCCGTCCCTGGCTGCCCGGGCCAGGGTGATCCTGGATATTAACAAATCCGAGCGCCATATACGGGGCGGTCTGGCTACCAAAGAGAAATACCAGCACCGTCTTCAGATGTGCAGCAAAAAGAATTAATATGACAAATGAGTGAAAAACAGCTTCTGATGGGTATGAAACAGCTTCCCATCAGAGGCTGTTTTTTAATTCAGAAAAAATTTTTGTTGACATGAGGCGGTAAAATATGTTATTCTTTACCCCGGTATGAAGAGACATTATCGTTTTCATGCAAATATTGACCACTTCGTAAGAAGTTAAGCCCAGACGGACAGGCGGGTCAGCTGCCGAGCGTGGGAAACCACATTATTGATTGAGTTAAAAGCTCAAATTTTATAAGTTGATTACTTTATAATCCGTGCAATAGCACATCACTTGTGAAACGATCAATAATAGCAGGGACAACATATTTGCTATGTAGACTCGAAACGATAATTATCATGAATAAAAGAAGGGCAAAATACCCTTATTGGAAATACGGTTCATGAAATTGCAGGCAGGTGATGATTTATCACCTGCCTTTTTGCTGTGAAAAAGCCTGCGCCCATGAGGCGCCACTTACGTTTCAGTGACAAAAGAGGGTGTAATATTCCCGTGACAAGGAAAGGTAAAATCCATATGAACAAAAAAGATCAGATGAGGGCACCGATTTATGAAGCTCTTGAAACATTCCAAAAAAAGAGGGTGGTTCCCTTTGATGTGCCGGGCCATAAAAGGGGAAGAGGAAATCCGGAGCTTGCCCGGCTGTTGGGGGAGCGGTGTGTGGGACTTGATGTGAATTCCATGAAGCCACTTGATAATTTGTGTCATCCCGTGTCCGTGATCCGGGATGCGGAACGGCTGGCAGCAGATGCTTTTGGGGCAGCAGATGCTTTTTTGATGGTAGGAGGGACCACATCGGCGGTACAGAGCATGATTCTGTCCGTATGCAAGGCAGGGGATAAGATCATCCTGCCAAGAAATGTTCACAGAAGCGCCCTCAATGCCCTGGTATTGTGCGGGGCGATCCCGATTTATGTGAATCCGGAAGTGAACAGCATGCTTGGGATCTCCCTTGGCATGGAAATCGGCCAGGTGGAAAAGGCGATTGAGGAAAATCCTGACGCAGCGGCAGTATTTGTTAACAATCCAACCTATTACGGCATCTGCTCTGACATCCGATCCATTGTCAGGCTGGCCCATGCCAATGGAATGAAGGTCCTTACCGATGAAGCTCATGGGACCCATCTCTATTTTGGAAAGGACCTTCCGGTTTCCGCCATGGAAGCAGGGGCGGATATGGCGGCGGTGTCCATGCACAAGTCAGGAGGAAGCTTAACACAAAGCTCCCTGCTCCTTTTAAACAAGGGAGTCAACGGGGATTATGTGCGCCAGATTATAAACTTAACCCAGACCACCAGCGCCTCCTATCTGCTTTTGTCAAGCCTTGACATATCCAGAAGGAACCTGGCCCTGCGGGGGGAAGAGTCCTTTGCCAAGGTAGTGGAGATGGCGGAATATGCCAGGGGAGAGATCAATTCCATCGGCGGGTACTATGCCTATGGAAGAGATTTAATCAATGGAACCAGTATTTTTGATTACGATGTGACAAAGCTTTCTGTCTATACCCTGGGGAATGGGCTGGCAGGAATTGAGGTGTATGACCTCCTTCGGGATGAATATGATATCCAGATCGAATTCGGGGATATCTGCAACCTCCTTGCTTATATCTCCATCGGCGACAGGATCCAGGACATTGAACGTCTGGTGGGAGCCCTGGCGGATATTGAACGCCTTTATAAGAAGGACGGGACAGGAATGCTGTCAGGAGAATACATACCCCCCAAGGTGGTGGTATCCCCCCAGAAGGCCTTTTATTCCCAAAAGGTATCCCTTCCCGTCAGGGAAGCCGCAGGAAGGATCAGCGGGGAGTTTGTCATGTGCTATCCTCCCGGGATCCCTATTCTGGCGCCGGGAGAGATGATTAGGTCAGAGATCGTGGAATATATCATTTATGCCAGGGAAATTGGCTGCTCCTTGCAGGGAACCGAGGACCCGGCAGTGGAACGGCTGATGGTATTAAAGGAGCAGGTCCGGGAAGGGGAAAGGTAGGAACAGATGGAGATATGGTTTTCGAAATTTCACACTTCCAATGTAAAGCTTTCGGTGCGGATTGACAAACAGCTTTTTTCCGGCGAAAGTGAATACCAGAGGATCGACGTGTTCGAATCTCAGGAATTTGGAAAGTTTGTGTCCTTGGATGGAGACATTGTTTTTTCTGAAAAGGATGAATTTATTTACGATGAAATGGTGACCCATGTTCCCATGGCGGTCCATCCCAATGTAAAGAATGTACTGATCATTGGAGGAGGCGACGGTGGGGTGGCAAAGGAGCTTTTGCAGTATCCACTGATCAGGTCCATTGATGTGGTTGAGACGGATAAGCTGTTTGTGGATGTATGCCGGGATATTTTTCCAGAGGTATCCTGTGGCCTTTCCGATCCCCGGGTCAGGGTCTATTACGATGACGGGCTCCGTTTCTTAAGAAACAAAAAAGAGGAGTATGACCTGATCATCAATGATTCCACGGACCCCTTCGGGCATACAGAGGGGCTGTTTACCAAAGAGTTTTACGGAAGCTGCTATAAGGCGCTTCGAAGCGACGGCATTATGGTCTACCAGCATGGAAGTCCGTTTTATGATGAGGATGAGGCGGCCTGCAGGAGCATGCACCGGAAGGTATACCGGTCCTTCCCCATAAGCCGGGTTTATCAGGCCCATATTCCCACCTGCCCGTCGGGCTACTGGCTGTTTGGATTTGCTTCAAAAAAATATCATCCCATCAATGATTTTAAGCGGGAGGCCTGGAATCAGTTAAAAATTGAAACCTGGTACTATACAACCAATCTTCATATGGGCGCTTTCATGCTGCCTAAATACGTGGAAGATTTACTGGAAGAGGAGGAAAAAGAATGAGCAGATTATTAGTTATCGGATGCGGAGGAGTTGCCGCTGTGGCAATCCGCAAATGCTGTCAGAACAGTGAGGTGTTTACAGACATCTGTATTGCAAGCAGGACAAAGGAAAAATGTGATGCCTTAAAGGATAAGCTTGCAGCTACAACGGAAACCAGGATCGAGACTGCGAAAGTGGATGCAGACCAGACGGAAGAGGTTATTGCCCTTATAAAGGATTATAAGCCGGATGCTGTGTTAAATGTGGCTCTTCCCTATCAGGATTTGACCATCATGGATGCATGTCTGGCAACAGGGGTGGATTACATTGATACCGCCAATTTTGAGCCTGAGAATACCGATGATCCGGAATGGAAGGCAATCTATGAGAAGCGCTGTAAGGAGCTTGGGTTTGCCGCCCTTTTTGATTATTCCTGGCAGTGGAATTACAGGGAGCGCTTTGAAAAGGCTAATATTACCGCCCTCCTTGGAACCGGGTTCGACCCGGGGGTTACCAGCGTATTTTCTGCCTATGCCTTAAAGCATTATTTTGATGAGATCCATACCATTGACATCCTGGACTGCAACGGAGGGGATCATGGATATCCCTTTGCAACCAACTTTAACCCGGAAATCAACTTAAGGGAAGTGTCCTCTAATGGTTCCTATTGGGAGGAAGGCCGCTGGCTGGAGACAGAACCTATGGAAATTAAATCCAGATACAATTTCCCTGAAGTAGGGGAAAAGGACATGTACCTGCTTCACCATGAGGAGATCGAATCCCTGGCTAAGAACATTCCGGGGGTAAAGAGGATCCGCTTCTTTATGACCTTTGGACAGAGCTATTTAACCCACATGAAGTGCCTGGAAAACGTAGGCATGCTTTCCACCTCGCCAATGGAGTTTAACGGGCAGGAGATCGTGCCCATCCAGTTTTTAAAGGCCCTGCTTCCTGATCCGGCTTCTCTTGGCCCAAGGACCAAAGGAAAGACCAACATCGGCTGTATCTTTACGGGAGTAAAGGATGGAAAGGAAAAAACCATTTACATTTACAACGTATGCGACCATGAGGAATGCTATAAAGAGGTGGAATCTCAGGCTATTTCTTATACCACCGGGGTTCCGGCTATGATCGGGACCATGATGGTAGTGACCGGCCAGTGGAAGAAGCCGGGGGTATTCAATGTGGAAGAGTTTGACCCGGATCCCTATATGGAGGCTTTAAACAAATGGGGACTTCCATGGGTGGTATGTGAGGACCCGGAAACAGTTACGGTATGGAGATAGAAAAGGGATGAGAATCGAGGATTTAAAGACTCCCTGCTATGTGATCGATGAGGGCAGGCTTGAAAAAAACTTAGAAATCTTAAAGCAGGTGAAGGAAAATACCGGATGCCGGATCCTTCTGGCCCAGAAGGCCTTTTCCTGCTTTGCGGAGTATCCCCTCATCGGCAGATACCTTGACGGGACAACGGCCAGCGGGCTTTACGAAGCCAAACTTGGAAGGGAGGAGATGGGGCTTGAAAACCACGTCTTCGCCCCTGCGTATAAGGAAGAAGATTTTAAAGAACTGGTGAAGATCTGTGATCACATAGTGTTCAACTCCTTTTCCCAGCTTGAGAAGTATAAGGATTCCCTGGGCGGGGTGAAGGCCGGAATCAGGATCAACCCCCAGTGCTCCACCCAGGAGGAGGGTCATGAGATTTATGATCCCTGCGCTCAAGGCTCAAGGCTTGGGGTTCCTGGGGACCATTTTAAGGAGGAGTGGCTGCCCTTGCTTTCCGGGTTCCATTTTCATACCTTATGTGAACAGAATTCTGATGATTTAAAAAAGACCCTGGATGCGGTTGAGGAGAAATTCGGAAAGTATTTATCCGGGCTTTCCTGGCTGAACATGGGCGGAGGGCATCACATCACCAGGGAGGATTACGACCTGGGGCTGCTGGAGGCCTGCATTATGAGGATGAAGGAGAAATACGGCCTTCAGGTTTATTTAGAACCAGGGGAGGCGGTGGCTCTTAATGCAGGATATCTGGTGACAGAGGTCATGGATGTGGTGGAAAACGGAATAAGGACTCTGATCCTTGACGCTTCTGCGGCCTGCCATATGCCTGATGTGTTGGAAATGCCTTACAGGCCCCCCTTAAAGGACAGCGGGAAACCGGGAGAAAAAGCCTTTACCTACCGGCTGTCCTCCTGCACCTGCCTGGCAGGGGATGTGATCGGGGACTATTCCTTTGACAGGGAAATAAAGCCAGGGGATAAGCTGTATTTTATGGATATGGCCATTTATTCCATGGTAAAGAACAACACCTTTAACGGGATGCCCCTTCCTGCCATTGCCATTATGGATAAAGAAGGAGACTGCCGTGTTATAAAAAGGTTCGGCTATGAGGATTTTAAGAACCGGCTGGCCTAGGAGATCTGCTTCATTCATTTAGGAGACAATTTATGGAGAAATTAAAAACCCTCCCGGCGGAAGACGGGTTTTACATGCCGGGAGAATTTGAGCCTCATTGGGGCTGTATCATGATCTGGCCTAAACGGCCCGGATCCTGGCCCTTTGGAGCCAGGAAGGCCAGGGAGGCCTTTGTCAGGATCGCGGAGGCCATTGCGGACAGCGAGCAGGTGATCATGCTGGCAGAGGAGGATGTGAAGGAAAGCGCCAGAGAGATGCTTTCAGACCGGATCCAGGTGGTTGTCATGGAATCCGATGATGCATGGGCAAGGGATGTGGGGCCTACCTTTGTGGTGAATAAGGACCGCAGAGTCAGGGGAATCGACTGGCGGTTTAATGCCTGGGGCGGGACCTTTGACGGGCTGTATCCTGACTGGAAGAAGGATGACCTTCTTGCAGGACGTTTCTGTGAGGGTTTTGGATATCCGGTTTATGATGCAGGGCATTTTGTCCTGGAGGGAGGTTCCATTCATTCCGACGGGGAAGGCACGCTTTTGGTGACGGAAAGCTGCCTGTTAAGTGCCGGACGGAATCCGTCTCTGTCTAAGCTTCAGATCGAGGAACAATTGAAACGCTATCTGGGAGCAATCAAGGTCATCTGGCTGAAAGCGGGCATCTATGAAGATGAAACCAACGAGCACGTGGATAATGTCTGTGCCTTTGTCCGGCCGGGAGAAGTGGTTTTAGCCTGGACGGATGAGAGACAAGATCCTCAGTATGAAATGTCCCTGGCTGATTTAAAGATTCTTGAGAAGGAAACGGATGCAGCAGGAAGGCATTTTAAGATCCACAAGCTTCCCATACCCCAAAAGCCGGTCTGTATTACTAAGGAGGAGCTTTCCGGTTTTTCCTTTGAGCCTGGAGAGGATGAAAGGGATGCAGGAGAGCGCCTGGCCGCCAGTTATGTGAATTTTTACATATCAAACGGCGGGGTGATCGTCCCCCAGTTTGGAGATATCCAGGATACAGAGGCGGTGCGGATATTGGGGGGATGCTTCCCGGAGAGAAGGATTTATCCGGTGTATGCAAGAGATATCATTGTTGGAGGCGGTAATATTCACTGCATTACACAACAAATTCCGTTGTAGTTCAGCCATGGCATTCATAATCCGGCGGTGTTTTGTCCGCCGGATTATGAATGTGTGGGTCGCCCCATAAATGTTTCTGCATGGCTGAACTGGAACGCAGATACCGGAAGGAGGATTTCATGAGAGAGGTAAAAGCGGCAGCAGTTCAGATGAGGTGCTGCGATGACGTTAAGAAGAATATTGAGCATGGGGAAAGACTGGTAAGGCACGCAGCAAAGGAAGGGGCCAATGTGATCCTTCTTCCGGAGCTGTTTGAACGGCCGTATTTTTGCCAGGAACGGCGGTATGAATTCTATGAATATGCAAAACCCGTGGAGGAGAACCAGGCGGTGAAGCATTTTGCCGGGATTGCGGCTGAGCTTAAAGTGGTCCTTCCCATCAGCTTTTACGAGCAGTCAGGAAATACTATGTATAACTCGGTGGCGGTCCTGGACGGGGATGGGACAAATCTTGGGGTATACAGGAAAACCCATATTCCAGATGACCATTATTACCAGGAAAAATTTTATTTCACTCCCGGGGATACGGGCTTTCGGGTGTTTGATACCAGGTACGGGAAAATAGGTATAGGGATCTGCTGGGACCAGTGGTTTCCGGAGACTGCAAGGTGTTTGGCCTTACAGGGGGCGGAGCTGATCTTATATCCCACGGCCATCGGAAGCGAGCCGATTCTGGAATGTGACAGCATGGAGCACTGGAGGCGCTGCATGCAGGGACATTCTGCTTCCAATATCATCCCAGTGGTTGCGGCAAACCGGGTGGGAGTGGAAGCTGTGGCTCCATGTACAGAAAACGGGAATCAAAGCTCTTCTCTTAAATTTTATGGCTCCTCCTTTATAACGGATAATACCGGGGCTGTCATAGCATCTATGGGCAGAGAGGAGGAAGGCGTCATATTGGCTTCCTTTGATCTTGACCAGATGTGGGCTGACCGGAGGAACTGGGGGCTTTTCCGGGACCGCAGGCCAAGGATGTACGGGGAAATCACAGGAAACCTTTAAACTCACTTTTTTGTGCAGGGAAAGTTTCGATCATTAGAGCAATACCAGGGCGAAATCTTGATCCTGATCCGCAAAAAAGCGTAAATCTGTTCATAAAATCAGCACAATCCCCATATATATAGTAATAATCAATAAGTTGGGGAGTGTGCTATGAAGAGACTGTTTAGCAGAAAATGGATGATTTTTTTCGGCCTGGCCATGTGGGTATTGGTAGTACGTACCTTAAGCGGGTGCACTTTTAACAAGGATAATGGGGATAAAGTACGGGATCTGGAATTTACCGTGGTAGCTGATGCGGATATCCCTCAGGAACTTAGACAGATCATTGCGGAGAAGCAGCAGTCGCCCTTTAAGCTGACCTACAGCGATGATAATAATCTTTACATAGTAGTTGGTTATGGAAAACAGGCCAGCGGGGGTTATAGCATCGCAGTAAATGAACTGTATTTGACGGATAATTCCATTGTCCTGGACACGGAGCTGATCGGACCGGAAAAGGGGGATAATACGGGGGCGGAACCCTCCTATCCTTTCATCGTCATTAAAACAGAGATGTCGGAGCTTCCGGTGGTGTTCCAGTAGGGAAGATGGATGAAACAGCCGTTTCGCAGATGGTAAAAGCGGGACGGCTGTTTTTGTGGGGATATTATGGTTTTGATTCTGTGGAAAACTGTAAATTCCCCTTTTTTCTTAAGCTGTCATATGATATACTACTTCAAATAGGAGTAGGCAGTAAGGAAAAGAGGAAGATAATATGATATTAAAGGATATATGGCTTGATGTGTCGGCAGTAAAAGAGCGGGATCCGGCAGCCAGAAGCAAGCTGGAAGTGCTTTTGCTGTATCAGGGAGTCCATGCATTGATCTGGCATCGCTTTGCTCATTGGTTTTACCAGCGCAAGATGTTTTTTATTGCCAGGCTTATTTCCCAGTTGGCAAGATTTTTTACACAGATCGAGATCCATCCCGGGGCACAGATGGGGCACGGAATTTTAATTGACCACGGCAGCGGAGTGGTGATCGGAGAAACTACGGTGGTAGGTGATAACTGTACCATTTACCAGGGGGTAACTCTGGGAGGCGTGGGACTGAATAAGGGAAAACGCCATCCAACCCTTGGCAACAATGTGACCGTAGGAACAGGGGCCAAGATCTTAGGGTCCTTTGAGGTGGGGGATAATTGTACCATAGCGGCAAATGCCGTGCTTTTAAAGACTTTGGAGAGCAATGTAACAGCGGTAGGGATTCCCGCCCGCCCGGTTAAGATCGACGGCGTATCCCTTCCAAAGAAAGAAGATAATCTGGTGACAATGGAGCACTACTGTAAGATGGAAGAGCGGGTCAGGGAAATGGAAGAAACGCTTTTGAAGCTGCAGGAAGAGCTTTCGTCATACAGGGAAAAGGAAATACCGGCACAGACCGAGGCTTCTCCCGAAGAAAGACTTAAAGAAGAAAAAACCGAAGAATAGAAGCGTCTGAACCCCCT
This sequence comes from Lacrimispora brassicae, assembly GCF_054772055.1. Classification (NCBI taxonomy): domain Bacteria; kingdom Bacillati; phylum Bacillota; class Clostridia; order Lachnospirales; family Lachnospiraceae; genus Lacrimispora; species Lacrimispora brassicae. The sequence continues at coordinate 15,951 of NZ_BRYH01000013.1, forward strand.
GTTTTTCCGGAAGTAAGGGAATGAGAACAAAAAAAGTATAATGAAACATGCACCTGCATAAACTTTCTTAAAGGAATAAAGAAGGTAAGGCAGGTGCTTTTTTATGTTGGAGCTGGTGAAGAAAAACATACATATGAATCGCTGGAAAGGATATGCTACGTCTCAAATTACTCTTGACGATGACTTCATCGTCCCGGACAGTATGGATGACGTGGATCAGATCATTTTAAGTTCCGGCGAAATTACCATTGATTCCGTAAAAAACCAGGCAGAGCGTGTGGCGGTCCGGGGCAAGCTGGACTTTATGATCCTCTACCGGGGGGCGGAAGGAGGGCTTCAGACCCTTTCAGGAAGCATTAACTTTGAGGAACCCATCAATGTGCCTGGACTGGAGGAAAAGGATTACGTCCAGTTGGCATGGGAGCTTGAGGATTTAAACGCGGGAATTATTAATTCCAGGAAGCTGAGTGTAAAGGCTATCGTAACACTTACGGTGAAGGTAGAGACCTCCTGCGATATAAATGCTGCCGTGGATGTGGACACGGGAAGCGCATCCTCTGATGTGCCCATGGTGGAAACCCTTCGCCGCAATCTTGATGTGGTTTCCATTGCGCTCCGCCACAAGGATACGTTCCGGATCAAGGATACCATTACCCTGTCTGGAAACAAGCCAAACATCGACCATATTCTGTGGACTGAAATGAAACTGAGAAGCGTATCCACTAGGCCCATGGATGGAAAAATGATGCTTGACGGGGAGCTGCTGGTCTTTGTTATTTACCAGGGAGAAGGGGAAGGCGCGCCGATCCAGTGGATCGAGGAAAGCATTCCATTTTCAGGGGAGCTGGATGTTCCCGATATGACTGAGGATATGGTCCCTGTGGTCGTGGTCCATCTGATCCATAAGGATATAGAAGCAAAGCCGGATTCTGACGGCGAAATGCGGGAAATGGATGCGGATGCGGTTCTTGAACTGGATATGAAGCTTTACAGGGAAGAGAATATGGAACTGCTCAATGATTTATATTCCACTAACCGGGAACTGACCCTGCAGACAGGAGAAGCCTGTTTTGATAAGATTCTGACGAAGAATATGAGCAAGTGCAAGATCGTGGAAAAGATCAGTCTGGACCAGGCGGACCGGATCCTTCAGATATGTCACAGTGAAGGAATTGTCAAAGTTGATGACACGGAGGTCAAGGAGGACGGACTTCATGTGGAAGGTGTTTTGGAGGTACGGATCCTTTATATGACCTCTGACGATACCCAGCCCATCCAGTCAACTGTGGAGGATATCCCCTTCCATTTCCTGATTGAGGCCCCGGGGATCAATGCAGACACCATCTGCCAGTTAAATCCCGGTTTAGAGCAGCTAAGCGCCGTTATGATGGGCGGAGGAACCATTGAAGTGAAATCGACCATTTCCCTTGACTTACTGGCGCTGCAGCCGGTTTGCCAGCAGATCATCACAAGTGCGTCGGAAGCTCCCATGGATTTAAACAATTTACAGAAGCTTCCGGGAATCGTAGGATACATCGTACAGCCTGGAGATTCCCTTTGGAAAATTGCCAAAAAATTCCATACCACCATTGATACCATCATAGCGACCAATGGTATGACGGATAAATCCGTAAAATCGGGAGACCGTCTGATACTTGTTAAAGAATTGTCTTAAATTAGTATGCCAGGCAGAAGGATTCCTTTTGCCTGGCATAATTTGTGCGGACAATGAACTGGGAAAAATCCCCAAAGCATGTTTTTCTTAGTTTTTAAATTGTATGATTTTTTAAAAAACGGGTAAGATAAAGATTGCTATTCACATATCAGCTTGCCCTGTTATATAATATACTATAGCTGAGCTATAGCTTCAACCATCGATGGCGCCAAAACGCATCCAGCTGGTGCTTAAGATAGATGACAGGTTATCCTGGACGGTAGTGACGTGATTGCAAGGCGTTATTACCGTTTACATATCCTTAATTTCCTATACCGGAGAATGAAGAACATGAATTATACTTATATTTTAAAATGCGCGGATGATACTCTGTACTGCGGATGGACAAACCATTTGGAAAAGCGCTTAACAGCCCACAACCAGGGAAAAGGAGCAAAATACACAAAGGCCCGCAGACCGGTGGCATTAGCCTACTGGGAAGAGTTTTCCACAAAGGAAGAGGCCATGCGCCGTGAAGCTGCCATTAAAAAGCTTTCCAGGAAAGATAAGCTAAAGCTCATGGGAGAGGTTGTATGAGAAAAACCGTCAGTCCGCGAGTGTGCGGACTGACGGTTTTTACCGTTCTATGCAACAAAATGGTACATCAAAATATAATGGCACAGGCTTCCTCCCATGACGAAAAGATGGAAAATCTCATGGGAGCCGAAATTTTTGTGTTTGGAGTTAAAGAGAGGAAGCTTCAGGGCGTAGATGATGCCTCCCAGGGTGTAGATGATTCCTCCGGCCAGCAGCCAGAGAAAGCCGGCAAAAGAGAGGGCATTCATGATCTTTGTAAATGCCAGGATACATACCCAGCCCATGGCAATGTAAAGACTGGACGAAAACCATTTGGGGCACATGATAAAGCAGGCCTTTATGAGAATCCCTGAGACGGCGATTCCCCACACAAGAGCCATCAGGCCCCAGCCGGTCTTATCTCCCAGAACGATCAGGCAAACCGGCGTGTAGGTTCCTGCGATCAGGATAAAGATCATCATATGATCTATTTTTTTTAACAGACGGTTGATTTTCGGCGAGATATCAAGAGTATGGTAAATTGTGCTGGCCGCGTAAAGAAAGACCATGCTGCTGATGAAGATTGTTAAGGCGGCCAGGTGAAGCTTTCCGTCGGAAGACGCCTTAATAAGCAGCGGGATTGCGGCAATGAGCGCCAGTAACATGGCGATGAAATGAGTGATGGCGCTGCCCGGATCTTTGATTTTAATTTCCATGAAAACCCTCCTTGTAGAAAATGAAAACTTATAACGTAGTAATAAATACTATGTATCATATTTTTATATACTATACACTTTAAATGGGGAAAATGCAACTGTTTTTTCAAATATAAAGTGAAAAGAGGTTTGCTATAATGGGAACAATAAAATATAATGAATAGATAATGTAAAATGAAAAAAAGAAAGGTATGACCACCCGATGAATCAGACGATAAAAGAACTTATGGAAAGAAAATCCGTCCGGGTATATGAAGACCGGGCCATTGAACCGGAGAAAAAGGCGGCTATTATAGAAGCAGCCTTACAGGCTCCCACTGCCGGGAACATGACCCTGTATTCCATTATTGACGTGACGGACCAGAAGCAGAAGGAGACCTTGTCAGTGACCTGCGACAACCAGCCATTTATTGCAAAAGCACCCTTAGTACTGGTTTTTGTGGCGGATTATCAAAGGTGGTACGAACTGTTCTGCCATTATGAGGAAGAAGTCCGAAAGCCCGGCCTTGGAGATCTTATGCTGGCCTGTGATGATGCTCTGATAGCCGCTCAGAATGCGGTTGTGGCGGCAGAATCCCTGGGCATAGGATCTTGTTACATTGGGGACATTATAGAGCAGTATGAGACACACAGGGATTTGTTCGGCCTTCCTAAGTATGCGGTCCCGGCAGCAATGGTGGTTTTTGGATATCCCACAAAGCAGCAGGCGGAGAGGAAAAAGCCGGAACGGCTCAGATCCGGAGCTGTGGTGTTTGAAAATGCCTACCGCCGTTTAAATCCTGAGGAGTTTTCTCAGGAGCTTAAAAATGTTCAGGGAAGGGAAGAGGATTTTGAACGCTGGGTAAAGGCATTTTGCAAGCGCAAATGGAATTCTGATTTTAGCGCTGAAATGAGCCGGTCCGTGGAGGCTATGATAGAGGCATGGAAGAAAGAGGAGTAAAGGGCAGGAATGGAGCTTAACATATTATACGAAGATGAAGAGATACTGGTGGTGGAAAAGCCGGTGGGAATGGAATCCCAATCGGCAAGATCCTTTGAGCCGGATATGGTCAGCGAGGTAAAGAAACATATCAACAGTTTATCCCCAAAGCCAGGGGAACCATATGTGGGAGTTATCCACAGGCTGGATAAGCCGGTGGGAGGCATCATGGTGTACGCAAAAACGAAAAGCGCCGCAGATTCTTTAAGCAGGCAGGTTTCCCAGCATCAAATGGAGAAAATCTATTACGCGGTGGTTTGTGGAAAACCTGTGGAGAACTTTGGACCCTACGTGGATTATTTGTGGAAAGACGGAAAAAACAATTGTTCTATAATTGTGGATAAGGGGATAAAAGGTGCAAAACTGGCAGAGCTTTCTTACCAGGTTGTGGATGAACGGAGCATAGAGAATGAAAAATACAGCCTGGCTAAGATCACTCTGGAAACCGGCCGTCATCATCAGATCCGAGTGCAGATGGCGGGCCACGGAACACCTCTTTGGGGAGACAGGAAGTATAATCCTCGTTTTCAGAAGGGAGCTGACAGCGGAAATGTGGCCTTGTTTGCTTACAGCCTGTCATTTTCCCATCCGGTCACTAAGAAACGGATGTCTTTTTCCGTAAAACCAAAGGGAGAGATCTTTGAGATGTTCTCATTGCCGGAAATGGCATAAAGAAGGAATTTTTTGCTAAACGAATTACGCATATTTTTATTCCAGGCGGCTCATAATAGAGATTGTACAAAAGAAGTACAAATCAGAAACAGGTGAGTCCATGGTGAAACCGAGCAGGAAACTGAAGAAAACATTATTAATATTGGGAGTTACAGGGGCAGTGTATTTAAGTTTTCGTTATCTGCTGCCTCTTGTGATTCCCTTTTTGATTGCGTATGTATTTGCTCTCTCCCTTCGGCCAAGTGCCCTTTGGATCGAGAGAAAGACCCGCTTCATGGTAAAAGGGAGGGTGATTTCCGTTCCCCTGGCAGTCATCGGAGGAATCGAAATCATTCTTTTTATGATTGTCTTTGGAATTATCTTTTATGTGGGGGGAAGAAAGTTATTCATGGAAGCCAGGCTTCTGCTTCAGAACCTGCCGTCTATTCTGGAAGGCATGGACCGGTGGATTATGGATAACTGTTCCTTTGCGGAGGGGTTTTTAAAGCTGCCTGACGGGTATATGGTAGAGGTGGTAAGAGATATTATTTCAGGGGGCCAGGCTGCCATAAAAAGCAGGATCATGCCGTTTCTCATGGTGAATTCCATGACCATCATGAAATGGATCGTCCAGGCAACTGTGATCATCATCATATTGCTTATTGCCACGGTTCTGTCCCTTCAGGAGATGGATGACATTCGGGAAAGGCGGGACAATTCCATTTTCTGCTTTGAATATGCCATGCTGGGGAGACGGCTTACGACAGTGGGAAGCGCCTGGTTAAAAACCCAGGGGGCTATCATGCTGTTTACCATGGTGGTGTGTTGGGCAGGGCTGTTCATCCTGGGAAATCCATATTTTATCTTATTCGGGATCGGGATCGGACTTCTGGATGCACTTCCGATCTTTGGCACCGGTACGGTATTCATTCCCTGGGCCCTTTTCTCCATGATCGATAAAAACTGGAAGTACGGGTTCGGACTGATCATCATTTACATTATCTGTTATTTTTTAAGAGAGATCATGGAAGCCAAGATTATGGGAGGACAGGTGGGACTTACCCCTTTGGAAACCCTTGCTTCCATGTACGTGGGCCTTCAGCTCTTCGGGCTTTTAGGATTTATTCTTGGTCCCATCGGCTTATTGATCGTAGAGGATATTGTAGAGGTGTATGAGGTCTCGTGCTGTCACGATGAAAAGAATGTAGCGGATCCGGAGGAATGATCAGATATTTGTTACAGTTTTGCATGGTCAAACCGTAACAAATACTTTCCCGGACAAGGCGGAACCCACTTGACAAACATTTGCAAATAACGTAAAATCAACCATACAATCTTTTTTATAGTGAAGAATCAAGACGTTGAAGAGGATCAGTAAGTGATGATGTATTCCAGAGAGAAGGCCGTACGCTGGAAGGCCTTTATACCCCTCATGACCCAACCTCCCTCGGAGTCCCGCAGCAAACTGCGGCGCAGTTCCTGCGTTATAGGATAGGAAAAGTGAGTCATGGAATTTCCCATGGCTAAATTGGGTGGCACCGCCGAGCTGTTCGGTCCCTTTTAAGGGAACGAATGGCTCTTTTTTGTTTTATGAAAGTGCCGCTCTGCAAGGATCCCCTGTGTCTTAAAACATGGGAGAGAAAAAGAATGCCATTATGTCCCAAAAGCTTGGGCGGAAAATAGGAGAGGTGAATTTGTTATGGCAAAGGACAAGAAATTAGTAGAGGCGATCACATCCATGGATGTGGATTTTGCCCAGTGGTACACCGATGTTGTAAAAAAGGCGGAATTAATTGATTATTCCAGCGTGAAAGGCTGCATGGCCATTAAGCCGACAGGGTATGCCATCTGGGAAAATATCCAGAGTGAGCTTGACAGAAGGTTTAAGGAAGTAGGGGTGGAAAATGTTTATATGCCCATGTTTATTCCAGAGAGTCTCCTTCAAAAGGAGAAGGACCATGTAGAGGGATTTGCTCCTGAGGTGGCCTGGGTGACCCATGGAGGTTTGGAGCCGCTGCAGGAAAGGCTCTGCGTCAGACCTACCTCTGAAACCCTGTTCTGTGATTTTTATTCCAGAGATATCCAGTCCTACCGGGACTTACCTAAGCTTTACAACCAGTGGTGTTCCGTGGTGCGCTGGGAAAAGACTACCAGACCGTTTTTACGTTCCAGAGAGTTTTTATGGCAGGAAGGCCACACAGCCCATGCCACGGCGGAAGGCGCGGAAGAACGGACAGAGCAGATGCTTCATTTATATGCAGACTTTTGTGAAGAGGTCCTTGCAATGCCTGTTGTCCGCGGCCAGAAGACCGATAAGGAGAAATTTGCAGGAGCAGAGGCAACCTATACCATCGAGGCTTTGATGCATGACGGCAAGGCACTTCAGTCGGGAACCAGCCATAACTTTGGAAGCGGATTTGCAAAGGCTTTTGATATTCAGTATTCCGATAAGGAAAATAAACTTCAGTATGTTCACCAGACTTCCTGGGGAATGACCACCAGGCTCATTGGTGCCATTATCATGGTCCATGGCGATGACAGCGGCCTTGTGCTTCCTCCAAGAATCGCTCCCACCCAGGTGGTCATCGTTCCGGTCCAGCAGCAGAAGGAGGGCGTTCTTAATAAGGCCTATGAATTAAAGCAGGTTCTTTCTAATTATAAGGTAAAGGTTGACGATTCCGATAAGAGCCCTGGCTGGAAGTTCAGTGAATCAGAGATGCGCGGCATTCCGGTCCGTGTAGAGATCGGGCCCAGAGATATTTCAGAAAACCAGGCGGTTTTGGTACGCCGTGACACCCATGAGAAGATCACCGTGTCCTTAGATGAGTTAAACGCCAAGGTAGGCGAGCTTTTGGAAGTCATTCAGAAAGATATGCTGGAACGGGCCAGAGCACACCGGGATGCCCACACCTATGAGGCGACGGACATGGATGCCTTTGTTAAGACCGTAGAGGAAAAGCCGGGTTTTGTAAAGGCTATGTGGTGCGGTTCCCAGGAATGCGAGGATAAGATCAAGGAGATTACAGGGGCAACATCCCGCTGTATGCCCTTTAAGCAGGAAAACCTGGCCGATACCTGCGTATGCTGTGGAAAGCCTGCAGTAAAAATGGTTTACTGGGGCAGGGCATATTAATACCGGCACATAGGAAAACCAGGAGGTAAAAAAGTGATAAAGATTCAGGTTCCGGAAGCGGCGAGGGGGATCATCGAACAACTGAATACCAACGGCTTTGAAGCTTACGTTGTGGGAGGCTGTGTGAGAGACAGCCTCCTGGGCCGGATGCCGGAAGACTGGGATATCACCACCTCAGCAAAGCCGGAACAAGTTAAGGAAATCTTTAAAAGAACGGTGGATACGGGGATCCAGCACGGCACAGTTACCGTACTGATTGAACATGAAGGATATGAGGTGACCACCTACCGCATAGACGGAGAGTATGAGGATGGACGTCATCCCAAATCCGTGGAATTTACGGGAAGCCTGCTTGAGGATTTAAAGCGCCGGGATTTTACTATCAATGCCATGGCTTACAGCGACCGGGAAGGGCTGGTAGATGCCTTTGACGGGGTGAAGGATTTAGAGAGCCGGACCATCCGCTGCGTGGGAAATGCTGTGGACCGGTTTACGGAGGATGCCTTAAGGATCTTAAGGGCAATCCGTTTTTCCGCCCAACTGGACTTTGCCCTGGAAGGGGAGACAAGGGCGGCGATTTCCGTTATCGCCCCCAATATGGCAAAGGTCAGTAAGGAACGGATACAGGTGGAGCTTACAAAACTCCTCCTTTCCAGTCACCCGGGGAGGGTAAAGGGTGTGTATGAAAATGGGATCGCCCCTTATATTTCCCGGTATTTTGAAGCTGCGGGAAGGCGGCTTCTGGAAGCAGAAAAAATTGGAGACCTTCCCCCTAAAAAACACATGCGCTGGTCTGGCTTTTTAAGACAGGAGGAACCTCAGGATGCAGTCTGTATCCTTAAGGAGCTTAAGCTGGACAATGATACGATTCATCAGACAAAAAACCTGGTCAGTTTGTGGAGAACAGAGCTCCCGGCCCATAAGCCGGCCATCCGGCAGGTCATGAGCGACCTTTCCCCAGAGTTTTTTCAAGATCTTCTGTGCTTTCAGAAGGTATTCTGCTCAGAACCTTATAAGAGCCGGGTAACACTTGTGGAGCAATATTCAGAGGAAATCTTAAGGGCCGGGGATTGTATCCGCTTAAAGGACATGGCCGTCACCGGCAGGGAACTGATGGATGCAGGCATGAAGCCCGGTCCTGAAATGGGGGCGGTGTTAAACCGTCTGTTCCAGATGGTCCTTAACCAGCCGGAATGCAATAATAAGGAATATCTGATGAAATCAGCAGAACATTTATTAGAGGAACAGGCCTAAGGCACGTATAACTTTCTGCCGTATTTTGCATATTTTTTTCCACCTCTTCATACCCTAGAAGTAGCTGATGAGCTAAGAGTTGGAGGGGTGGTTGTGAACGAGAAATACACAGAGGTGCTTTCGCAGTATGAGCTTGAAATTCTGGATGTGAAACGCGGCCGGGGCGCCTGGCTGTGTGAAACGAACCAGGGGCTTAAACTGCTTCGGGAATATAAAGGAACCTTAAAGCGCCTGGAATTTGAGGATCAGGTATTTTCACAGATGAAAGAAACCTGTCATTTAAACGTAGACCGTTACGTCAGGAATAAAGATGGTGAACTCCTCTCCAGTGCCGAGGATGGAACCCGGTGGATTGTAAAAGACTGGTATGCGGACCGGGAATGTAATTTGAAGGATAGCAAAGAGGTATTATGTGCCATCGAACAAATTGCTTCTTTACATAAAGTGCTGCGGAGGATCGAGTTTAAAGAGGAATGGAATCTGGGATCCATTTTGGTACAGCAGCCGGCTGAGGAAATGGAACGCCACAACAGGGAACTGGTGCGCGCCCGCACGTTTATCCGGAATAAAAGGAAAAAATCCGAGTTCGAACTGTGCGTCATGGGGAATTATGACATATTTTTCGAACAGGCCATGGAAGCCTGTAAAGGGATGGCAGGCTTTTATGAAAACAGGGAGAACAATGAGGAGTATTTGTGCCACGGGGACCTAAACCAGCACCACGTCCTCATGTGCTTTCACGATGTGGCCATCGTGGAGTTCAACCGCATGCACTTGGGACTGCAGATGGAGGATTTATACCATTTTATGCGTAAGGCCATGGAAAAGCATGAGTGGAATTTAAAGCTGGGCATGGCCATGCTGGAAACCTATACAAAGATTCTTCCTCTTTCAGATGGAGACAGGATATGCCTTTACTATTTGTTCCTGTATCCTGAAAAATACTGGAAGCAGATCAACTTTTATTATAACGCCAATAAGGCCTGGATTCCCGCACGGAATATTGAAAAGCTTAAGGATTTAGAGATTCAGCAGCCCATGCGGAATCTTTTCCTGTCACGAATAAAATAATGGAAATACGCTTTTCTTTTGCCCTGTTATGTTTTATAATAGCCATAACAGAAATGGTGAGAAAGGGGTATTATGCTTATGAAAGATTACAGGAGTATTTATGAGGAATGGCTTTTAAATCCATATTTTGATGAGGCGACGAAGGAAGAGCTCCGGGGGATCGCTGATGATGAAAATGAGATCAAAGAGCGTTTCTATCAGGATCTGGAATTTGGCACCGCCGGCCTAAGGGGCATCATTGGCGCCGGTATCAACCGGATGAATATTTATGTAGTTAGAAAAGCGACCCAGGGGCTTGCAAATTATATCATAAGCCAGGGCGGAGCAGATAAAGGTGTGGCCATTGCATACGATTCCAGGCATATGTCCCCGGAATTTGCAGAGGAAGCCGCCCTTACGCTGGCAGCCAATGGGATTAAGGCATATAAATTTGAATCTCTGCGCCCTACGCCGGAGCTTTCTTTTGCTGTAAGGGAATTAGGCTGCATTGCCGGAATTAATATCACAGCCAGCCACAACCCTCCGGAATACAACGGATACAAGGTATATTGGGAGGATGGCGCCCAGTTTACTCCGCCTCATGACAAAGGGGTGACCGCAGAAGTTTTAAATATCTCAGATATTTCCACAGTTAAGACCACTACTGTGGAAGCGGCAAAGGAATCAGACAAATATGAAATCATCGGAGCGGCTCTGGATGACAAATATATAGCTCACGTAAAGGCCCAGGTAGTGAATCAGGATGCCATTGATCAGATGCAGAATGATATTAAAATTGTCTATACTCCTCTCCATGGTACAGGCAATCTTCCTGCAAGAAGGGCATTAAAGGAAATCGGCTTTACCCATGTATATGTGGTTCCTGAGCAGGAACTGCCGGATGGTGAATTTCCAACGGTCAGCTATCCAAATCCTGAGGCCGAGGAAGCCTTTGAACTGGGCCTTGCCCTTGCAAAGGAAAAGGATGCGGACCTGGTTTTGGCAACGGACCCGGATGCTGACCGTCTTGGGGTGTATGTAAAGGATGAAAAATCCGGAGAATATATCCCCTTGACCGGCAACATGTCCGGTTCTCTTCTGTGCGAGTATGTGCTGAGCCAGAAAAAGGAAAGAGGAGCGATCCCAGCGGACGGACAGGTAGTCAAATCCATTGTCACCACCAATCTGGTGGATGCGGTGGCCAGGGCCTACGGCTGTGAGCTGATTGAGGTATTAACCGGCTTTAAATACATCGGACAGCAGATCTTAAAGGAAGAGGCCACCGGATACGGGACCTATATGTTTGGCCTGGAGGAAAGTTATGGCTGTCTGATCGGAACCTATGCCCGTGATAAGGATGCCATCTCTGCAACGGTGGCCTTGTGCGAGGCAGCAGCTTATTATAAGACAAAGGGCATGACCTTGTGGGATGCCATGACAGCCCTGTATGAGAAGTACGGCTATTATAAGGATGCGGTAAAAGCCATAGGTTTAAAGGGCATCGAGGGTCAGGAAAAGATCCGGGCCATCATGGAAACCATGCGAAAGGATACTCCGGCGGAAGTTGGCGGATATAAAGTTCTTTCTGCCAGGGACTATAAGCTGGATACTGTAAAAGATATGAGTACAGGAGAAGTAAATCCTACGGGGCTTCCCCAGTCTGACGTGCTTTATTATGAACTGACGGATGATGCGTGGCTGTGCGTAAGGCCTTCGGGAACGGAACCAAAGATCAAATTTTACTATGGCATTAAGGGCGCTTCCATGGCGGATGCAGATGAGAGATCTGCAAAGCTGGGAGATGGGGTCATGGCTATGGTAGATAAAATGATATAAGGAATTAAAAAAATAAGGCGGAGCTTGGTTTTTGACAAAGCTCCGTCTTTGCATTTGGCTGCTATGACTTTTTGTGTTTTTTGGAATATTCCTTTAAGTCTCTTAAAGCCTCTCCAAACAGCCGGGATGAAGCCGTAGGGTTCCGGCGGAGGATGCCCTTCCGGTAAAAGGTCAAACGCCCGGTCAGCCTGTCCCTGGTTTCCGTAAGGGACTGAAGGCGTTCCGCTAAAGTGGATTCTTTTAATGCGCTGGTGGTTTCGGCTTTCAGGGAAGAGATCTTTACCATTGTTTCGTCCTTTAAGTTGGTGGCCTTTTGAAGGGTCTCTGTTTTTATGTCCGACATCTTTTGGGCGGTTTCAGCCTTTAACAGGGAGAGCTGTACCTGTACCTCCTCCAGTTCTGACTTTAATTTTGTCATGGACTCCAGAATTCGGCCAAGGTCCAAAGCTTCCTTGATGGAGTGTACGGCATCGGTGACAAAAAGAATGCCGATCACCACCACAAGGACGATGGATACTGTCCCATCCAGGCCAAGGACCAGCCATTCTAAGGGGCGGTGAATAACCTCCGTCAGCAGCAGGGTGAGGAACCCCCATGCAATAGAGGTGCCAAGACAGACATATCCTTTTAGATTAAAAGGATTGTTGCTGTAGTCCCAGTATTTCATTTTAAATAGGCGCTCCATGAAGTAACCGGTGGCATATTCCAGGGCGGAGGCGCCTGCCATGCCGAAGAGAAATACCAGGAATATGTTGCCCTGGACGGGCAGGGACAGCCACAGCATGGTAATGGCGCCGCTTCCGTACAGAGGTAAAAGGGGAAGCCTTAAAAAACCACGGTTTACAAAATGAAAGCTTCTTACGGAAACGTAGGTGGATTCGATGATCCAGCCGATAAAGCAGTATATGAAAAAAAACAGCAGCCATTGATACCAAGTATACAAGTACATAAAATGTAAGCCTTTCTTTGAAAGATTTCTGTTGGGTTTATCATATACGTTTTTGTTGTTTTTTGCAACCTTTGCTTGCCTTAATCGCGTCTGTCATGTAGAATTATGATGTTTCATATTTAAAACGGTGAAAAAGCCGGCGAAAAGCCATGGATCACCGTAAGAATAAAAGAAGATTAAACCGCATTCATAAAGGAGTTTTTCAATGAGCATATTAAACGTAGAACATCTGACACATGGATTTGGGGACCGTGCCATCTTTCATGATGTATCCTTCCGCCTTTTAAAGGGAGAGCACATCGGCATGATCGGAGCCAACGGGGAAGGGAAATCCACATTTATGAATATCATAACCGGAACATTACAGCCGGATGAAGGAAAGGTGGAGTGGGCCAAACGGGTCCGTGTGGGTTATCTGGACCAGCATACGGTGCTGGAAAAGGGGATGACCATCCGGGATGTGTTAAAAGGTGCCTTTGGGTTCCTGTTTCAGATGGAAGAGCAGATGAATGGGATCTGTGACAAAATGGGAGAGGCCGATGAGGAGACCATGGCCTCCATGATGGAGGAACTTGGAACCATTCAGGACCTTCTCATGGCCCATGATTTTTATATTATTGATTCAAAGGTGGAGGAAGTGGCCAGAGCCCTGGGCTTAAGTGACATGGGCCTGGATAAGGATGTAACCGAGTTAAGCGGAGGCCAGAGGACCAAGATTCTTTTAGGAAAGCTTTTATTGGAAAAGCCGGATATCCTTCTCCTTGATGAGCCGACGAATTATCTGGATGTACAGCATATTGAGTGGCTGAAGCGTTATTTGCAGGAATATGAAAATGCATTTATCCTGATTTCCCATGATATCCCCTTCTTAAACAGTGTGGTCAATATCATTTACCATATGGAGAATCAGAACCTGGACCGCTATGTAGGAGACTATGAAAAGTTCCAGGAGGTGTATGCGGTGAAACGGGCGCAATTGGAGGCGGCTTATAAGCGGCAGCAGCAGGAGATTGCGGAGCTGGAGGATTTTGTGGCCCGGAACAAGGCCAGGGTTTCCACCAGAAACATGGCCATGTCCAGACAGAAGAAGCTGGATAAGATGGAGGTCATTGAGCTTTCAAAGGATAAGCCAAAACCGGAATTTCATTTTATGGAAGCCCGTACAGCCGGAAAATGCATCTTTGAAACCACGGACATGGTCATCGGCTATGAGGAACCTTTGTCAAGGCCATTGAATCTTTCCATGGAACGTGGGGAGAAGGTGGTTTTGGTAGGCGCAAACGGCATCGGCAAGACCACCCTGTTAAAGAGCATCCTGGGGCTGGTGCCATCCTTAAAGGGAAATGTGGAGCTTGGGGATTACCTTTCCATCGGATACTTTGAACAGGAGATGTCCCCCGGAAATACCACCACCTGCATCGAAGAGATCTGGAAGGAGTTTCCTTCCTATACCCAGTACCAGGTCCGGTCGGCTCTTGCCAAATGCGGCCTGACTACCAACCACATTGAGAGCCAGGTGCGGGTGCTCAGTGGAGGGGAGCAGGCAAAGGTGAGATTATGCAAGCTTCTTAACCGGGAAACCAATGTCCTTCTTCTGGACGAGCCAACCAATCACCTGGATGTAGAGGCAAAGGAAGAATTAAAGAGAGCTTTAAAGGAGTATAAGGGGAGCATTCTTCTGATCTGTCATGAACCGGAATTCTATGAAGGAATTGCTACCAGGGTGCTGGACTGCAAGGAATGGGCCCTTAGATTATCCTGATATGATTCTGATGAAGACATAAAAAATTGGGGCCTGACTCCTTTAAGGAACCGGACCCCAATTTAAATGCTGCGATTGGGAATAATAAGTATATAAAAATAAGAGAATGTTCTTTTAGGGGGGCCGGACGGCTTGCGCCGTCCGGTATGAGTATGAAAAAGCTTTGTGATTTCAAGTAAGTTACTTGAAACAAAAGGCCCGCTATCCTTTCGGATAACGTATTATTAGTATACGAAGAAATTGTGACTAAAATGTGTACCACATATTAAAAAAAAATAAACATAATAAAAATTAAAAAAAGCCTATGAATTCCCAGGGTTATTGTATATAATAAAATAGGAACTGTGACTTCATTTACCAATTAAACATAAGTTTGAAGATAAAGGAAACCCTGGGAACAGGATACAGCGAACAGGAGGAAGCAAGATGATGATGTCCAATGATATTGGAATCGATTTAGGTACAGCAAGCATACTGGTCTATATTAAGGGAAAGGGAGTTGTATTAAAGGAACCTTCCGTTGTAGCTATTGACCGTGATACTAATAAAATCAAAGCCATTGGAGAGGAAGCCAGGCTGATGATCGGAAGAACGCCGGGCAACATTGTGGCAGTAAGACCTCTTCGCCAGGGCGTTATTTCTGATTATACCGTGACGGAAAAAATGCTTAAGTATTTTATTAATAAGGCGGTTGGAAAAAAGACTCTGAGAAAGCCAAGGATCAGCGTCTGCATTCCCAGCGGTGCCACTGAAGTAGAGAAAAAAGCGGTAGAGGATGCTACTTACCAGGCTGGAGCCAGAGAGGTGGCGATCATTGAGGAGCCGGTGGCAGCAGCCATTGGAGCAGGGATCGACATTTCAAAGGCCTGCGGCAACATGATCGTTGATATTGGGGGAGGAACCTCTGATATTGCAGTTATTTCCCTTGGAGGCACGGTGGTGAGCACCTCCATCAAGGTGGCAGGAGACGATTTTGATGAGGCCCTTGTCCGTTACATGCGAAAGAAACATAACCTTTTGATCGGTGAGAGAACGGCTGAGGAAATTAAGATAAATATCGGTGCGGCCTACAGAAGGCCGGAGGTTCTGACCATGGAAGTCCGTGGGCGTAACCTGGTTACCGGTCTGCCAAAGACCATTGTGGTCACTTCCGATGAGACGTTAGATGCATTAAAAGAACCGGCCATGCAGATCGTAGATGCGGTTCACAACGTGCTGGAGCGTACTCCACCGGAGCTGGCGGCGGATATCTTTGACCGGGGGATCGTGCTTACGGGAGGCGGCTCTCTCTTAAGCGGCTTAGATGCCCTGATCGAAGAAAAGACGGGAATTACCACCATGATCGCAGAGGATCCACTGACTGCGGTAGCCATTGGAACAGGGAAATTCATTGAATTCATGCATGGCGGAGATAATAAAAGAGAATTTTAAACCAGGAAACAGGGCTGATAGGAATATCAGTCCTGTGAACGGTTGGCAGGACTGCTTTGGAGCGACCCTGACGGCATCTTAAGATTCCGGCGGGGCTGTTTTTGCGGCAGTCCGATTGTATTTATGCGTGCAACGAGCCCAATGAAGATGCTTACATCTTCATTGGGCGGATGCCGCGATAATGATTAAGAAACTGGCAAAGCGTGTTTCTTATCGTTTACGGGAGGAACTATGGCAACAGTCTGCGGATTTGTAGAGAAAATTAAATACAGGAACGAAGACAACGGCTACACCGTCTTAAGCCTTGTAGACGCCGGGGAGGAGTATACCCTTGTGGGGAGCTTTCACTACATAAGCGAGGGAGAAATGATCGAAGCGGTAGGGGCCATGACTGAGCACCCGGTTTATGGGGAGCAGATGACCGTAGAAAGCTATGAGATCAAGGCTCCGGAGGACATTGCGGCCATGGAACGGTACCTGGGATCAGGAGCCATTAAGGGGATCGGGGCGGCTTTGGCTTCCAGGATCGTCCGCCGCTTTAAAGCCGATACCTTCCGCATCATGGAGGAAGAGCCGGAACGGCTTTCCGAAGTGAAGGGAGTCAGCGAAAAGATGGCAATGTCCATTTCCCGGCAGGTAGAGGAGAAAAAGGAGATGCGCCAGGCCATGATGTTCCTTCAGGAATATGGGATCACCATGAATCTGGCGGTAAAGATCTACCAGGAGTACGGTCCCAGGCTTTATGGCGTATTAAAGGAGAACCCTTACCAGTTGGCTGATGATATTCCCGGCGTAGGATTTAAAATGGCGGATGAGATTGCCAGAAAAGCAGGAATTTTCACGGATTCGGATTTCCGCATTAAATGCGGGGTACTGTACATCCTTTTACAGGCTACGGCAAACGGGCATACCTATCTGCCCGAGGAAGAGCTTCTGTCTCAGGCTTCGGAGCTTCTTAGGATAGAAGTCTCCTTTATAGATAAGCATTTAATGGATATGCAGTTGGATAAGCGCCTTGTCATCCGGGAATCGGAAGGAAAGCGGATTGTTTACGCTTCCCAGTATTATTACATGGAACTGAATGTGGCAAAGATGCTCCATGACTTAAATATCAGGGGAAAGATGCCGGAGGAGGAGATCCGGGCCCAGCTTTTAAAGATTCAAAAGGAAGGGCAGATCGAACTGGATGAAAAGCAGGTCCAGGCGGTGGTGGAAGCGGTCAACAGCGGGCTTCTCATCGTCACCGGAGGTCCCGGTACAGGGAAGACCACCACCATCAACACCATCATACGGTTCTTTGAAAGCCAGGAGATGGAGATCCTTCTGGCGGCTCCCACAGGCAGAGCCACAAAGAGGATGACGGAGGCCACCGGGTACGAGGCCAGGACCATTCACCGGCTTTTGGAACTGACCGGAGTTCCGGGAGACGACCGTTCCGTTGGAATGCATTTTGAGCGGAATGAAGAAAATCCTTTGGATGCAGATGCGGTGATCATTGATGAGACCTCCATGGTGGATATTCATTTGATGCAGTCTCTTTTAAAGGCCATTAATCCGGGGACAAGGCTCATCCTGGTGGGGGACGTGAATCAGCTTCCCAGCGTTGGCCCTGGAAACGTGCTCCGGGACATGATTGATTCCGGCAGCTTTAATGTAGTCATGCTGACCAAGATTTTCCGGCAGGCAACCCAAAGCGACATTGTGGTCAATGCCCATAAGATCAATGGAGGCGAGCCGGTTCCTCTGGGGAAAAAGAGCAATGACTTTCTGTTCATCAAGCGAGAGGATCCCAATGCCATCATTAATGCCATGATCACTCTGGTTCAGGACAAGCTGCCCGGTTATGTCCATGCAAAGACCTATGACATCCAGATCATGACGCCCATGAGAAAAGGGGCCATTGGTGTGGAACGGCTTAATTCCATTTTGCAGGAATATTTGAATCCACCTGGGGAAGGAAAGGCTGAAAAGGAAACGGCCGGAGCCACTTACCGGGTAGGGGATAAGGTCATGCAGATCAAGAATAATTATAACATTGAGTGGGAGGTCCGCAACGGATACGGGATCCCCGTGGACAAGGGTACGGGCATTTACAATGGGGATATGGGGATTATCCGGGACATCAACTCCTTTGCCGAGCTGGTGACGGTGGAATTCGACGAAGGCCGCATGGTGGAGTACAGCTTTAAGCAGTTAGAGGAGCTGGAACTTGCCTATGCCATTACCATTCACAAATCCCAGGGAAGCGAATACCCGGCAGTTGTCATCCCTGTTTTCTCCGGTCCCAGGATGCTCATGACCAGAAATTTAATCTATACTGCGGTGACCCGTGCAAAATCCTGCGTTTGTCTTGTGGGAATGCCGGAGGTCTTCAAGGATATGGTAAACAATGAAATGGAACAGCGCAGATATTCCGGCTTAAAAGACCGGATCTGCGAAATCAGCAGATTATCTTAAATTAGAGAAACACACGCTGCGTGTTTCTCTAATTATGGCAGTGGCCGTCCCGTGAACATGCAAGTGTGTTCCTTCGGTTCGTCACTGGCGTAAATTCTTTGGGCAGACAGGCTTTGTATGGGTTTGCCTATCTTACAATTCTTTTGCATCTATTCATTCTTTAAGGAGAATTCTCTTATATGTACCCTTCTTTTTTAATTGATCTGTTATTTCCCAGACGGTGCCCTGTCTGTGACGGGATCGTTATGCCAAAGGGCAGGCTGATCTGCCTGTCATGCATGAAAAAGCTGTCATTTGTCAAGGATCCTGTCTGTAAAAAATGCGGTAAAGAGATCATAAGCCCTCATATGGAGTATTGCTTTGACTGTGTCAGGCACAGGCGCACCTTTGAATACGGCAGAGCCCTTATGAATTATGACGAAAACGCCGGAAGCTCCATAGGGAAAATCAAATATAAGAATAAACGGGAATACCTGGATTTTTATGGGGAAGCCATCTGTGCCAGGTATGAAAAACTGATCCTGCGCATGGATGCAGACGTCCTTGTTCCTGTTCCGGTCCATCCTTCCAGGAGAAGGGAAAGAGGGTTTAACCAGGCAGAGCTTTTGGCCCGCAGGATCGGAGAGCGTCTTGGAATCCCTGTCTGCTCCCAAATGCTGGTCAGAAATAAAAAAACCATGCCTCAGAAGGGGCTTGATCCGGCAGGAAGGCTTAAGAATCTGGAGGAGGCATTTACGGCGGGGGAAATATTAAAAGGAGTGGAAGGAGTCATTCTGGTGGATGACATTTATACCACGGGAAGCACCATAGAGGCCTGTACACGTGCCCTGAAAAAAGCAGGAATAAAAAGGGTTTATTTTCTTGCGATTTGTATTGGACGAGGACAGTAGATTGATGTATGATATCATTTGATAAGAACAATCATACCTGGGAGGAAAGAATATGGTGATCAGAACCGCAGTAGAAAAGGATATGCCGGAGCTTTTGGACATTTATAATTATGAGGTGGAGCATGGGCTGGCCACGTTTGATTTAAATCCTAAAACCATGGAGGAACGGCTGGTCTGGTTCCGGGATCATAACGTGGGAAACCACCCTTTGATTGTGGCAGAGGAAGATGGAAAAGCTGTGGGCTATGCAAGCCTTTCCACTTACCGTCCCAAGGAGGCTTATGGGGCTACTGTGGAACTGTCCGTATACATTGATAAGGATTACCGCCGCAGAGGAATTGCTGGGGAGCTGGCTTTTGCTATCCTTGAGATTGCAAAGGAACGGGACGACATCCACACGGTCATTTCTGTTATAACCGGAGGGAACGAGGCCAGCATCCGGCTCCATGAACGGCTGGGATTTGTCCACTGCGGGACCATAAGGGAAGTGGGAGTAAAGTTTGGGAAAATGCTGGATATTGAGAATTTTCAGATGATGGTTTAAGATGGTAATTCAGGAAAAAGGAGGTGACATGGCGGTGAACCAATACTATACTTCAGGCCAGTTCGCAAAAAAGGCCAATGTTTCCATACGCACTGTCCGGTATTACGATAAACAGGGACTGTTAAAACCTTCAGGAATGAGTGAGGGAGGATACCGGCTTTATACGGATTCTGATTTCGCAAAGCTTCAGAAAATTCTTTCCTTAAAATATCTGGGCTTTTCCTTAGATGAGATCCGTTCCATTACCATCAATGACAATGACAATGATTACGTGGAAGGATCTCTCCGCCTTCAATTAAATCTGATCAGAAAGAGGATTGAGCACTTAAAGCTGGTGGAGCAGACCCTTACGGAAACGTCAAAGCTGGTGACGGAAAATCAGTCTGTGGACTGGAATAAAATCCTCCACTTAATCCATATTACCAATATGGAACGGTCCCTTGTGGAGCAGTATAAGGATGCGGCCAACATAAGCATCCGGATCGGGCTTCACAAAAAGTATACAAAGAACCCTACGGGATGGTTTCAGTGGCTGTACGGCCTTATGGAACCTTTGGATGGAAAAAGCGTTCTGGAGCTGGGATGCGGCAACGGGGAACTTTGGCATGCAAACAAGGACAGGCTGCCGGCGGATGCAAAGATCTGCCTGTCTGACGTTTCAGAAGGAATGATCCGGGATGTGGAAGACAGTCTGAAAAGCGTTCCCGGTTCCTTTGCCTTTGAAGTGTTTGACTGCCGCCAGATCCCAAAGCCTGAGGAAAGCTTTCATATTGTGGCAGCCAATCATGTCCTGTTTTACTTGACGAATCTGGATGGGGCGCTGGAACAGGTGCAGAAGGTTCTAAAGCCTGAGGGCGTTTTTTACTGCAGCACCTACGGATTGGACCATATGAAGGAGATCAGCCAGTTGGTAAAGGAATTCGATTCCAGAATCGCTTTGTCCGAAGTGAATCTATATGATGTGTTTGGGCTTGAGAATGGAGAGGAGATCTTGAAAAGCCATTTTCATTCTGTGGAGAAGAGAGACTATAAGGATTACCTGGAAGTCAGTGACCCGGGCGCGCTAATGGAATACATACTTTCCTGCCATGGAAACCAACAGGAGTATTTAAGCGACCATTATGAGGAATTCCGGGAATTTCTGAAGAAAAAAATGGAAAAGAAGGGTTTTATCCATATTACGAAACGGGCCGGAGCATTTATCTGCAGAAAGTAAAGAAAAATTAATGGAAAAGGACTTGACAGTGACCTTACGTCACCCTGTATGATGGTATCACGAAATGATACGGAGGAAAAACAAATGAAGGGAATTATTCTTGCCGGAGGATCCGGCACCAGACTTTACCCGCTGACCATGGTAACTTCCAAACAGTTACTGCCTATTTATGACAAGCCGATGATTTATTATCCACTGTCCGTTTTAATGAATGCAGGGATACGGGATATTCTGATCATCTCCACGCCTGACGATACGCCCAGGTTTGAGGCACTTTTAGGAGACGGGAGCCAATTTGGGATGAGCCTGTCCTATGCGGTTCAGCCTTCCCCTGATGGTCTTGCCCAGGCATTTATCATTGGAGCGGAATTCATCGGAGACGACAGCGTGGCTATGATCCTTGGGGATAATATTTTTGCTGGTCACGGCCTTAACAAACGCCTGTTAAATGCAGCCAACAAAAAGGATGGAGCCACTGTATTCGGTTATTATGTGGATGATCCGGAGCGCTTTGGTATCGTGGAATTTGATTCGGACGGAAAGGCAGTATCCATTGAAGAAAAACCTGCAAAGCCAAAGAGCAATTACTGTGTGACCGGCCTTTATTTCTACGATAATAAGGTGGTGGAATATGCGAAGAATTTAAAACCATCCCCCAGAGGCGAGCTGGAGATTACGGATTTAAACCGCATTTATCTGGAAAAGGGAAAGCTTGATGTGGAGCTTTTGGGCCAGGGCTTTACCTGGCTTGATACAGGAACCCATGAGTCCCTGGTAGATGCCACCAATTTTGTCCGTACTATGGAGACACACCAACACAGGAAGGTCGCCTGTCTGGAAGAAATCGCTTTTTTAAATCACTGGATCACAAAGGATCAGTTGATGAAGAGCATTGAGCCTTTGAAAAAGAACCAGTACGGGCAATATCTGATGGATGTCCTTGCCGGAAAATACATTGACAAATTACACGGTTAAGGAAGTTTCCATTAAAAAAAGATTATGCCAATAAAAAGCAGGAGGAATATATCATGAAAATTATCGTTACCGGAGGAGCCGGTTTTATCGGCGGAAATTTCGTGCACCATATGGTGAATAAGTATCCGGATTACCAGATCATCAATCTGGACCTTTTGACCTATGCAGGAAACTTAGAGACATTAAAGCCTGTTGAGGATAAGCCTAATTATAGATTTGTAAAAGGAGATATTGCGGACAGAAGCTTTGTTTTCGACCTTTTTGAAAAGGAAAAACCCGATGTTGTGGTAAACTTTGCGGCAGAGAGCCATGTTGACCGCTCCATTACAGATCCTGAAAGCTTTGTAAGAACCAATGTTATGGGAACCACCACCCTTCTTGATGCCTGCCGTACTTACGGCATCAAGCGCTATCATCAGGTTTCTACCGATGAAGTATACGGCGACCTGCCTTTGGACCGCCTGGACTTGTTCTTCACAGAAGAAACACCCCTTCATACCTCAAGCCCCTATTCTTCTTCAAAGGCCAGTGCAGATCTTTTCGTACAGGCATACCAGAGAACGTTTGGGCTTCCGGTGACCATTTCCAGATGCTCCAATAATTACGGGCCGTATCATTTCCCGGAGAAGCTGATTCCTCTTATTATCAGCCGCGCCCTGGCAGATGAAGAGCTTCCGGTATACGGAACTGGGGAAAATGTGAGAGACTGGCTCCATGTTTCCGATCACTGTGAGGCCATTGACCTGATCATTCACAAGGGAAAAGTAGGCGAGGTCTACAATGTAGGCGGACATAACGAGCGCACCAACTTAGAAGTGGTTAAGACCATTCTTAAGGCCCTTGATAAACCGGAGAGCCTGATCAAATTTGTTACGGACCGCCCGGGCCATGACAGACGTTATGCCATTGACCCGAAGAAGCTGGAAACTGAACTTGGATGGAAGCCCAAATATAACTTTGATACGGGAATCCGTCAGACCATCCAGTGGTATCTGAACAATGAGGATTGGTGGAAGCATATTATCAACGGGGAATACCAGAATTATTTTGACAATATGTACGGTAACCGTTTATAAAATTCTCCGGCATGATTCCCTTAAGAAAAGAGGCATCTATGAAAGTATTTGTTACTGGTGTAAAGGGCCAGCTTGGATTTGATGTAGTAAATGAATTGAAAAAGCGGGGACATGAAGCAGTCGGCGTGGACATTGATGAGATGGACATCACCGACAGGGACAGTGTGAACCGGGTCATTAAGGCGGCCGCTCCCCAGGCAGTCATCCACTGTGCTGCCTATACGGCTGTGGATGCGGCAGAAGAGAATGAGGAAGTGTGCCGGAACGTGAACGCAAAGGGTACGGAGTACATTGCAAAGGTGTGCCGGGAACTGGATATCCGGATGATGTACATCAGCACGGATTATGTATTCGATGGACAGGGAACCCGTCCCTGGGAGCCTGATGATGAAAGAGAACCGTTAAATGTTTACGGTCAGACCAAATATGAGGGAGAACTGGCAGTGGAAGAAAACCTCACCAAGTATTTCATCGTCAGGATCGCCTGGGTATTTGGAGTGAACGGAAAGAACTTCATAAAGACCATGCTGAACCTGGGAAAGACTCATGATAAATTAACGGTAGTGGCCGACCAGACAGGATCTCCCACCTATACCTATGATCTTGCCCGCCTTCTGGTGGACATGATAGAAACTGAAAAATACGGGAGTTACCATGCCACCAACGAAGGCCTGTGCACCTGGTATGAGTTTGCCTGTGAAATCTTTAAACAGGCGGGCATGGATGTAAAGGTGGAGCCTGTCGGCTCAGATCAGTATCCGGCTAAAGCAAAACGGCCTGCCAACAGCCGCATGAACAAGGATAAGCTGGAGGAAAACGGTTTTCTTCGCCTGCCTTCCTGGCAGGATGCCTTAAAACGGTATCTGGAGGTCGTTTTTCCCGGTTAAGCATCAGCAGGAGGGGATATGGAAATCAAGATCAATGATTACTGGGAACCGGATCATTTCCGCGCCTTAAGTGAAGACAATTACAATGTCTCAAGATCCTGTGAGTACGAAAAGAATGGGATGCACCATATTCATACGGCCAGTGAGCTTTTGTTTGTGGAAGAGGGCTCTGCGGAATATTATGTAGTCGGAAAGAAATATCTTCTGGAAAAGGGAGATATTATGGTGATCGGAGGGCAGGAGCATCATCAGAGAAGGCTTTTGGGCCTTCCCTTCCTGCGGTACGGGCTTTCCGTCCGCCCCTCCTATTATGAGAGCTTAAATCTTGGGGAAGACTTGAAAAAGGTATTTGCCACGCCCACCCAGCAGGCGTTTCAGGAACATTATAAGCATGTGGATGAACAGGTATTCAACCGTGTGACAGGCCTTATAAAAGAATTGTATGAGGAGCAGGAGATCCATCAGCCGTTCCGGTCCATGATGGAGCGGTCGATCATCACGAAGATCACCGTATTGCTGTTCCGGGCATTTGGATTGGAACGGACGGAAAGTGAATTGTCCGAGATGAACTTACGAATGATAGCCATCAAGGAATATATTGACATACATTATCAGGAGAACCTGGATTTAAAGATTTTAAGTGAACTTTTTTATCTCCATCCGGCTACCATCAGTAAGGAATTTAACAAGTATTTTGGAAAAACCCTGATAAAGTACATCAACATTGTCAGGGTATGTGAGGCCGCAAAGCTGCTTGAAAACACCAATGAGAGCGTTACTGCGGTCTCCGCAAAATGCGGATATGACAGCGTGAACACATTTTTGAGGCAATTTAAATCGATAATGGAAACAACTCCCCTGCAGTACCGGAAAGCCATTAATGAGTTGTTTAAAAGGAGCAAGGAAGAAAACCAAAGGCCGTAAGAGATTATGGTCTTTTTTTAATTCATGGAAAATTATGCACGGTGAATTTCAGAAGAAACCCCGCTCCTGTGCAGAAGCCTGCAATGCAGGCCCTTTGCCTTTGAGAGAAAAGGGAGGCAGGAAAATATTTGAAAGTGTAATTAAAAAATGGTGATTATTGACTAAAATCTATACAGAATAAACAAAAGGAATAAGATATGATGATAGCAGATAAGAGAAACCGGTTAATAATCACTAATGGAGGAGTTTACTATGAAAAAAAGAGTTCTTGCATTATTCTTTTCTGCCCTTATGGCAATGTCCCTGATGACAGGCTGCGGAGGGAGCAGTCAGAAAGAAACAACAGCGGCAGCAGCAAAAGAGACTGAAAAGGCACAGACAAGTGCCGCAGAAAAAGGAGCAGAGGGGGAGAAGGTACTGCTCACGGTTTTTGACGGCTATGCGGGCGAGGATCCTCACGGAAAGTTCATCTACCAGTATGCGGAAGAGTATATGGCCCAAAATCCCAACGTGGTCATCGATGTACAGGCTGTCAGCACCAACGACATTTACACAAAGCTTTCAGCCATGGCTGCCACACCAAAGGATGTGCCCACCATTTTCTTCACATCGGCAGACGCAATTGCAACCCTTCGTGACCTGGGGCTGACAGCGGATATCAGCGGGCTTGTGCCGGAAGATTTAAAGGCCAAATTTGCCAATGGGGTTGTGGATTCCTGTATGCTGGAAGATGAGATGTCATATTTCCCGGTTGCGGTTCAGCCCCAGGCAGTGATCTACCGTGCGGACAGGTTCAAGGAAGCTGGTTTAGAGGCTCCAAAGTCATGGGAAGAGTTCGTAGCTGCTGCAAAGACCCTTACAAAGGATACCAACAATGACGGGCAGATGGATGAGTGGGGATTTGATATGGTTGGTTCCAATAACTCTTCCGGACAGAGCCGTTTCATGGCGTACTTATGGTCCAACGGGATTGATTGCGTGAAGGAAGAAAACGGCAAGTGGATCACTGATATTTCAGAAGACCAGAAATTCATGGATGCATTTTCAAGATGGACCAACATGAATGTAGACGGCATCGTTCCTACAGGAATCACAGAAGTGGATTATCCCACAGCCGCCAATTATTTTGCAATGGGATATACCAGCATGTTCCTTACGGGCCCCAATGCTCTTGGCGTGGCTTATGCCAATAACCCTGAATTAAAGGGAAAACTGGGATCCTTTAAAATGCCTGGAGATTATCCGGGAACCATGCTTGGGACCGAAGGCTATGCTGTCAGCGCCTATGCAACCGATGGGGAGAAGGCAGCAGCCATTGACTATCTGAAGTTTTTTGTAGAGCATGACAAGGACATGCAGTTTTGGCAGAGCAGCGGTAAGATTCCGGCAACAGCAGAAGGACAGAAGGCGGAATATATATCCGGAGATGATTATGCAGGCTTTTTACAGCAGATCGCAGACGGCTGCCGTCCCACCGTTAAGTTTGCAGGTGTCAGCGGCTTAAAGAGCGCTTTGGGAAATGCATATGCATCTGTGTTCTCCAATGAAAAAACAAACGAAGAGGCAGTTAAGACCCTGGTAAGCGATGTTGATGAATTGCTAGAGGATTATAACTAATAATAAAAATGAGGGAGGAATCATCCTCCCTCAAAAAATTGAGAAGGGAGTAAGATGAATTTCATGAACAAAAATGGAACTGCCCAAATAAAAGTGAAGTCCCAGAGGCAAGGCTATTACTTTACTCTGCCGATTGTCGTCATGTTGGCTGCCCTTATCATTTATCCTATGGTTTATGGGTTCTATATCAGTTTTTTTAACACGAATCTGGTGACGAAATGGAATTTTGTAGGCTTTAAATATTATGCAGCAGCATTTAAAGAAGCGGCCTTCTACCAGTCGGTCCTGCTGACCACCGTGTTTATGATTTTGGTAGTAGCAGGGCATTTTATTCTGGGATTTATCCTGGCGACCCTGCTTAACAGGGAATTTAAAGGAAGAACTATTTTCCGGGTCATATTCATGCTCCCCTGGTTTTTCCCTGAAGCTGTGGTGGCCCTTTTATTTACCTGGATCATGAACCCCATGTACGGGATTTTAAACAGCGCCTTAAAAGGGCTTGGGCTCATATCCACCAATATTTCCTGGCTGGGAAGCAAGGAGCTGGCTTTCCCGGCAGTGATATTTGTCTGCATCTGGAAGGGATTCCCCCTGGTCATGACCATGATTCTGGCAGGCTTACAGAGCATACCCAGGGACTATTATGAGGCGGCGGAAATTGACGGTGCCAGCAAATGGGCGGGGTTTCGGTACATCACTGTTCCGTCCTTAAGGCCCATCCTGACTACTGTCCTGATTCTGGACTGCGTCTGGTGGTTCAAGCAGTATACCCTGGTTTACACCATGACAGCAGGCGGACCGGGAACTGCCACGAATTTAATCAGCTTAAGCATCTATGGTACGGCATTTAATGATTTGAGATTCGGAAAGGCTTCGGCCTGGGGAATCCTGGTGTTCTTTATTTGCTATTTGATCAGTCTGGTGAGTAAGGTGGTGACAAAGGAAAATGAGTAGATCAAAAAAGAAAAGAAACAGTTTGGCTGCAACCTATGCTGCGTTGGTTTTCATGGCCTCTTTTATCGTGGTTCCGGTTCTGTGGATGATATCCACTGCGTTTAAAACAGAGCCGCAGACGTATTATCCTCAGCCCAAGTGGATCCCGGACCCGTTTTCCCTGGATTCCTTCCGGAAATTCTTTAATACCTATAATTTTGGACGTATGACCTTAAACAGTCTGGTGGTATGCCTTTCCGCCATGGTGATCTGCGTGGCCTTTGCCTGTCTGGCCGGATATGGGGTGACCAGATTCCGGTTTAAGGGAAGAAAACAGCTTATGAGCTTTCTTCTCATTACTCAGATGTTTCCGGGAGTCATGCTGGTGGTGCCGTTTTATGCGGTGCTTTCTAAGTATCATCTTGTCAACTCCCTGCTTGGCCTGGTCATCGTATATGCAGCCACAAATATTGCGTTCAGCACGTGGATGATCGTTTCTTATTTTAAGACCATTCCCCTGGAGCTTGATGAGGCGGCACGGGTGGATGGGGCTTCCAGCTTCCGTATTTTCTGGAATATCATTCTCCCCCTGATCGTTCCTGGAATTGCGGCGGTAGCTATGTTCGTGCTGTTTAACGGCTGGAATGAATATATGTTTTCTTCTGTCCTGGTATCCAAGGATGAATTAAAAACACTCACTGTTGGGATCATTTCCTTAAATTCTCAATATCAGATTAAGTGGAATGACTTAATGGCAGCATCCAGCATATCCAGTCTTCCTTTGGTAATCCTGTTTGTAAGTTTCCAGAAGTATTTTATTGCAGGAATGACCGGAGGGGCTGTAAAGAGCTGATTTGCAGAGAATATGACTTACGGAGGTAATTAAAATGGATCATATAAAAATCCATGACATTAAAGTTTTTGTAACAGCCCCAAGAAATATCAACCTGGTTGTGGTAAAGGTAGAAACAACGGAGCCGGAGCTGTACGGCTATGGCTGTGCCACATTTACATGGAGGCATAAGGCGGTGGTTACCGCCATTGAAGAGTACCTGCGCCCCATGCTCAAAGGAAAGCCTGTGGATGACATTGAAGGAATCTGGCAGACCATGATGGGAAGCTCCTACTGGAGAAACGGGCCGGTTTTAAACAATGCCATTTCCGGTGTTGATGAGGCATTGTGGGACATTAAGGCAAAACGGGCAGGAATGCCCCTGTACAGCCTTCTGGGCGGAAAATGCCGGGAAGGGATCGCGGTTTACCGCCATGCGGACGGAAGCTCCATCGAAGAGGTGGAAGAATGCATCCGCGGCTATATGGAGGAAGGATACCGTTACATCAGATGCCATATGGGCACCTACGGCGGAAACTTTGACGGAAAGATCCAGAGGATCGTAAAGCCTGAAAATGCCCCGGAGGGAGCATACTTCCATCCGAGAATGTACATGGAAAGTGTTTATAAGCTGTTTGACCGGGTCCGCAGGGATGTGGGCTGGGAGGTGGAGCTGATGCATGATGTCCACGAACGCTTAAGCTTTGCCGAAACGCTGGAATTTGCCCGGGAAATGGAGCAGTACAAGCTGTTTTTTCTGGAGGATTCTCTTGCGCCGGAGCACGTGGAGTTTTTCAAGACCCTGCGGCACCATACCATTCTTCCTTTGGCCATGGGGGAGCTGTTTACCAATCCTAATGAATGGAAGACCATGGTACAGAACCAGTGGATCGATTATATCAGGGTTCATTTAAGCGATATCGGAGGACTGACTCCTGCCAGAAAGCTGGCGCATTTTTGTGAGGCTTATGGGGTGCGGACAGCATGGCACGGACCAAATGACTTATCTCCTATTGGAATGGCAGTGCAGATGCATCTGGATTTAAACAGCCATAATTTCGGCATACAGGAATTTTCCGGTTTCAGTAAAGAGGAGCAGGAGGTATTCCCAGGCTGTCCGGTGATCAGGGAAGGGTATGCCTATGTAAACCGTGAGCCGGGAATCGGAGTCGGATTTGATGAAAAAGCGGCGGAAAAGTATCCGGCAGTGGATATGGATCATTGCTGGCTGTTTTCAAGGCTTCCTGATGGAACGCCGGTAAGGCCGTAACAAAAAAATACAGGATACATACGATTAAGCAAGAATGTCAGGCCGGGAAGGGCCAAAAAACCCCTTTTATTC